>JAUCDU010000014.1:0-16341 GCA_034674825.1 Giesbergeria sp. | reverse complement strand
CAATATCCAAGGTCACCACCGACAGCGGGCGTTCGTTGCGCAGTGCCAGCGCCAATGCGAAATCAAGCTGAACGTCAAAGCCGCGCCGGTTCAGCAGGCCGGTAAGCGCGTCGGTATGGGCTTGGCGATCCAGTTCGCGGTTGGCGTCTTCAAGTTGCTGTGTGCGCAGGCGTACCTGCGCCTCCATCTCTTCGTTGGCTTGCAGCATGGAGATCGTCATGTGTGAAAGGGCGCTGGACAATTCCTGCACCTCAAGGCTGCTGCCCACCAGCGGAATCTGTTTGCCAGGATTGCCTTTACGCACACTGCGGGCTGCGCGCGCCAGTGTGCGCAAGTCGTCACCCAGGCGCCGCGCCAATACCCAGCTGAGCATTGCGGCAAACGCCGCAACCACCAAGCCGGCCAACAGCGCACGGCTTACCAGACTGGCGCTGCGAGCATAGGCTTGCGCCACCGGTTGTCGGGCCACGACCTGCCAGCCCAAATCGCTCTCACCGCTGCGCGCCGGCAGCAAAGCGAGGGCGCTGAGGGCTTCAACGCCATCGGCCCAGTGCGTCACCTGCGCGCGTGCCGACGCCGTTTTGTCGCTTGCGGGTGCTCGCTGGCCGGCGTTTTGTAGCGCCTGTCGACTCGAAGGAGGCGCATAAATCAGCTCGCCATCGCGATCAAATACCAGGATCTCCAGACCGCCGCGCTCGCTTTGCGCTGGCAACAGCGACTCGATGGTCTCGCCCGTCCACTCCCAGCTTCCGTGGATGCCCAATACGCCGACGACCTGGCCGCCCAGGCGAATCGGTGCAGCAAAGTCCACGAAGCGCGCTGGCTCGCTGCCAGCGGGCCGCCCCAGCAGGTCCTCCAGCAGCAATGCCTTGTGCACGTCGCCGACAAAGCTGTGCTTCAAGCCCTGCTGGAACCAGGGGCGCGCGGCCACGCTCTTGCCGACCAACAGGTCGCCCGTTGCAGCCACGACTTTGCCTTGCACGTCGGCCACCCCCACCCAGGCCGTGTGCTCGTGCCGCGCTTGGACACGTGCAAGCAACGCCCGCGTCCTGGGGTTGTCCAGTCCTCCGCTCCAAACGTCTTGCGCACTGGCCTGCACCTCGGCTTCGACGCCACGCTCGTGCAGGCCCTTGGCCAGCGAAATCGCTGCATTGCGCGCCGCAAGCTGCAGGGCGCGGCCCGACTCGCGCTCGCTGTCAATGCGAATCCATTGGCCAAAACCAAACGACCCGAGCACCGCAATCGTCGCAACCAACAGGCCGAACAGGACGGATATCTGGGTGCGCAGGCTGCGCTTGGCGAGCGGCGACAAATACATAGGCCGGGCGCCGCTCGTTACCGAGAAGCCATAGGAAGGTGCATGCCAGCAATGTACCCACTCTCGCCACTGGTGTGCGCCAAAAATGTGCTTCTGCCTTACACCTGCATGCAGCGGCTTGGCCTTAGCATCGGCCTACTTCGGGTTCTTGCCCGAGCAGGAGACGCATATGCGATGGGAAGGCAACAGGCAATCGGACAACGTTGAAGACCGGCGCAGCGCGGCCGGTGGCAGGCCGGCATTTGGCGGGCGCAGCATCGGCATCGGCACCATCGTGGTCGCCCTGGTTGGCGGCTGGGCGTTGGGTATCGATCCGCTGACCATTCTGGGAATGCTCAGTGGCGGTGGTCCGGCACAGGTGCAGCAGGCGCCGGCGCAGCGGCCCCCGGCCGACGACCAGATGGCACGCTTCGTCTCCACGGTGCTGGCCGATACCGAAGATGTGTGGACTGGCGTTTTCCGCCAGCAGGGCGGCAGCTATCAGGAGCCGCATCTGGTGCTGTTTCGCGGCACTACGCCGACGGCCTGCGGCACCGGCCAGGCTGCGATGGGGCCTTTTTACTGCCCGAGCGACCGCAAGGTGTACATCGACCTGGGTTTTTATCAAACGCTCAAGGACCGCCTGGGCGCGCCAGGCGACTTCGCTCAGGCCTACGTCATTGCGCATGAGGTGGGCCACCATGTGCAGAACCTGCTGGGCATCAGCGAGAAGGTCGACCAGCAGCGTGGCCGTGTGAGCCAGGTGCAATACAACCAGCTGTCGGTGCGGCTCGAACTTCAAGCCGATTGCTTTGCGGGCGTCTGGGCCAACCACGCGCAACAGGCGCGCCAGATTCTGGAGCAGGGCGATGTGGAAGAAGCCATGAACGCGGCCGCCAAGATTGGCGACGACGCCTTGCAGCGCTCGCGCGGCGGTGCCGTGGTTCCAGACAGCTTCACCCATGGCACAAGTGTGCAGCGTCAGCACTGGTTCAACACCGGGCTGCAGAGCGGGAACCTGAAAGCCTGCGACACCTTTTCTGCACGCAGTCTGTGAGCAACCGGGAGGTAGAAGACAGCACCCGTTCGGCGGACGCCGTGCGCAGCGCCGCGCCGCATCGCACAGTCGTCCCGCTCAGAGCGCGCGGCGGGATCGACGCCAGTGGCAGCGCCCTGGGCACGGCTTTTTCTGCCGCCGCAGTGACCGTGCCGCATGCACTCGGCTTTGGTTTGTTGGCTTTCGGTTCGCTCGCGGCGTCGAGTGGCAACACCTTGTCCGTTGCAGCGATGGCATTGTGGTCGGCGGCATTGCCGGGCGTTTTGCTGACCCTCCTGTGCCCGCGACCCGGCGTGGTGTATGCGCCGACGACGGTTGTGGCGCTGCTTTATTCGGCGGTGCTGCTGGTGGTGGTGGGTGCGGCGGAAGAGTTCGGCCTCGCACCGCGCCAGATGTTGGCAGTGGCCGGCGCGACGGGAGCGCTGGCGTTCGGCCTGCAGTGGCTTATCGGGACGCTAAGACTGGGCACCTTGGTGCGCTTTCTCCCGGTGCCCGTGATGCAGGGTTTCGCGGCGGGGGTGGGGCTCTCCATGCTGTGGGGGCAGCTGCATTTGCGTTTTGGTGCGGGTGCCGAAGAAGCCTTTGTTTCTGCGAGGTTCTTTCTTCATTTCTTGGCGGTACTTCTGGTGGTGGGCTTTGCGTTGGTGGTGCGCCGGCGCTGGCCGCGCGTGCCTGCTGTTCTGGTGGGGGCGGCCGCGGCCAGTGCACTGGTTGGCGTTGGTGGGTCGTGGATGGAGTTGCACGGCATTGCTTTCTCGCCAGCAGCCCCGGTGCAAGCCTTCAGTGGCCCGGTGTGGCCCGATTGGCGCGACATTCCTTGGTGGGGCTTGGCTTCGCGCCACGGCATGCAACTGGCTTTGCTGGCGCTGCTGATGGCGCTGGTCAACAGCCTGGATCTTTTGATTTTTCAGCAAGAGATGGACATGCAGCATGGTTTGCGCG
Organism: Giesbergeria sp.; assembly: GCA_034674825.1. Lineage (GTDB taxonomy): Bacteria > Pseudomonadota > Gammaproteobacteria > Burkholderiales > Burkholderiaceae_C > Simplicispira. The sequence goes on along the minus strand of JAUCDU010000014.1, from coordinate 13,045 downwards.
GTGACCCTAACCGCACCCTGCAGCGAGAGAGTGCTGTCGGCATGCTGTGCGCGCTGATGGGGTGGATTCCCGCATCCACCAGCACGTCGCGGACGCGGCTGGTGCTGACGCAGTTGGGTCCTTCGTTACCCGCATCGCGTTGGCACGCCATCCTGATGCTGGGCGTGGCCTTCAGTGGCGCGATGTGGCTCCATCTGGTGCCGATGGCGGCCTTCTCGGGTGCCCTGGTGGTGGCGGGGCTCATGCAAATCCCGCGGTTGTTGCTGCGGCGCGCGGGGGGACGTGTCGGATGGGCGCCCTGGATGCAGGCCTGGGTGGTGGCGCTGGTGTTCGTGGTGGCAGGTGGTGTGGGCGCGGTGGTGGTTGGTTTGGTGATCGCTACTGCCATCTTGCTGCGCGCCTCTGCTGCCAAGGCCTTGCGCCATGTGCGGCTTGACGGGGAACTGAGATCGCGGCGCATTCGCGACGCAGACACCGATGCGTGGCTGCTGCCGCGCATGAACGCAGTCGCGGTGTTCGAGTTGCAGGGGGTGATGTCTTTTGCTGTCGCCGCGCAAGTGACGGAGCAGGTCCGCCAGCTCATGCAGCCTCGCCACCGCTGGGTGGTGCTGGATGCAGCGCGCGTTCCTGCCTGGGACAGCACCGCGCTGGTGCAACTGGCGGCACTGGAGCGAGACCTGTGGCAGCGAGGCATTGCCGTGGCGATCGCGGGCGTGCCGTCCGCCATCGCACTTCAGGTGGCCGGCATTTTTTGTTTCTCCGACCTTGACCGGGCGCTTGAATGGGTGGAAACCGGATTGCTTGACGAGCGCCCCTCTGTCGAAGTGGACAAGCTGCAGGGCAGCAACTGGCTAGGGGAGATTGGGCATGACTTGCCGCCCGACGCGTACTCGGCACTTCAGAGCACCATGGTCGCTCAGACCATGGCACCGCACCAGCTGGTGTTTGGTGCGGGAGGCACCGATCGGGATTTGTTGGTGGTGCTGACGGGCCGCATCACCTTGGCGACGCAGTGGCCGCCAGAAACTGGCCTGCGCTTGTCGACCGTGGGGCCGGGGATGGTGTTCGGCGAGATGGCTTTTTTGAGCAATGCGTCGCGCACCGCCTCTGCAGGAACCGAGCAGGAGCCGGCCACGCTTGCGCGCCTGTCGCGCACCGCGTTTGATCTCTGGGCCCAGGCGCATCCCGCCGCAGCGTTGGTCCTGATGGGAAATCTGGCGCATGTGGAAGCGCGCCGGCTTGCCAGCACCACCCGCCAGTTGCGCGTGGTGCTGGAGTGATGGCGTGCGCCACCCGGGCCCGGGACGGCGACGCGCAGCATCCCTGCGGCATTGAGGCAGGCGAACGCCGTTCAAAGCGTTTCGGGCACAAGGTTTTCCGCTGCCATGCCCAGAGCACAGGGTGGTGTGCATACCACGCAATCGGGCCGGTCTGGATGTGGGAAAACACGCAAATCGAGCCCGGTGCGACAATAGCGGGCTAAATGACAAGTTCCTTTTCCAATCTTTCGCTGGCCGAACCGCTCGCACGCGCCGTGGCCGAAATGGGCTACGAGTCCATGACCCCCATCCAGGAGCAGGCCATTCCCGTGGTGCTGACGGGCCAGGACGTGATGGGCGCCGCCCAGACCGGTACAGGCAAAACAGCGGCCTTTTCGCTGCCCCTGTTGCAGCGCCTGCTCAAACACGAAAGCAGCTCCACCTCGCCTGCGCGCCACCCGGTGCGCGCCCTGGTGCTGCTGCCAACACGCGAACTGGCCGACCAGGTCGCGCAGCAAGTGGCGCTGTACGCCAAGTACACCAAGCTGCGCAGCGCCGTGGTGTTTGGCGGCATGGACATGAAGCCGCAGACGCTGGAGCTGAAAAAAGGGGTCGAGATCCTGGTCGCCACACCCGGCCGCCTGCTGGACCACATCGAAGCCAAGAACGCGGTGCTCAACCAGGTCGAGTACGTGGTGCTCGACGAAGCCGACCGCATGCTCGACATCGGCTTTCTGCCCGACCTGCAGCGCATCCTCTCCTACCTGCCCAAGCAGCGCACCACGCTCTTGTTCAGCGCCACGTTCTCGCCCGAGATCAAGCGCCTGGCGGGCAGCTACCTGCAAAACCCCGTCACCATCGAGGTGGCGCGGCCGAACGAAACGGCCTCCACCGTCGAGCAGCATTTCTACAGTGCGGGCGATGACGACAAGCGCCGCGCCATTCACCAGGTGCTCAAGAGCCGGGGCATCAAGCAGGCCTTCATCTTCGTCAACAGCAAACTCGGTTGCGCGCGCCTGGCCCGCAGCCTGGAGCGCGAAGGCCTCAAAACCACGGCCTTGCATGGCGACAAAAGCCAGGACGAGCGTCTCAAGGCGTTGGAAGCCTTCAAGAGCGGCGAAGTCGATCTGCTGGTCTGCACCGACGTGGCCGCGCGTGGCCTGGACATCAAGGACGTGCCGGCCGTCTTCAACTTCGACGTGCCGTTCAACGCCGAAGACTACGTACACCGCATTGGCCGCACCGGGCGGGCCGGCGCCTCGGGCCTGGCCGTCACCCTGGTGTCAGGCAGCGATACGCGTCTCGTGACCGAGATTGAAAAGCTGCTCAAGACGAAGATTGAAATCGAAGCGCTGGAATACGACGACCAGCGCCCGCGCGGTCCGTTCAACGAGGGACGGCGCGTCTGGCAAGAAGGCGAAGAGCGTGGCCAATCCGTGCGCGCGCCGCGCGGCGAGCGGCCGGAGCGAAGCCGCGGCGGCTTCCGCCCTGCGCCGGTGTCCCGTGACCCGTTCTTTGAGAAGCCCTACGAAGCGCCGCAAGCGGGCGATACGCCCGACTGGGACGCGACGGCGCGGCCGGTACGCAGCGGGGCCTCGCCCAACATCAAGCACCGGCGCAAAGTTCCTGCGCTGTTCAAGGCCCCAGTGTCTGAATCTGCGCAGGACGACGCGTAAATTTTAGGTGGAATTGGCCTCTAGCGTTTTACTGGTAAGCGCTATTAGCTATTAATTAGATAGCTTAATGGCCGGGCTGCTGTGCCTGCGGGCAGGCCACCTGCAGCCATTCGCGCTCGGCCAGCGTGGCACCGAAGCGCACCGCGCTCAGGCATCCGCCCCAGACGCAGCCGGTATCGAGCCCCAGCAAGTCGCCGCGCTCAAGCTTGCCCAGCGTGGACCAGTGGCCGAAAGCGAGCAGTTGGCCGGCAGTGCGCCGCTGCGGCACATCAAACCACGGCAGCAGTCCGGGCGGCGCCTCGGTGGCCGACTCGTTGCTGGAAAAATCCATTGCACCCTCGGGCGTGCAAAAGCGCAGCCGGGTCAGGCCGTTGACGATGGCGCGCAAGCGGTCCATACCTTGCAGCTCGTCACTCCAGCGCGCTGGGGTGTTGCCATACATGGCCTGCAGGAACTGCGCGTAGTCGGGCTGCTGCAGCGCCGCCTGCACTTCTTCGGCCAATGCCAGGGTGTCGTGCGCGTTCCAATCGGGCAGGGCGCCCGCGTGCACCGCCAGCAGCGTCTCGCCTGCATGCGTGTGCAGACGCGCCAGTGGCTGGCTGCGCAGCCACGCCAGCAGGTCGTCGCGGTCTGGCGCACTGAGGACCGCTTCCAGCGTGTCGCGTCGGCCCGCAGGTCGGGCGCCGGCAGCAACTGCGAGCAGGTGCAAGTCGTGGTTGCCCAACAGGCACAGCAGCGCGCCGTCTGCTGCCTGGCAGCGGCGCAGCACGGCTAGCGAGTCCGGGCCTCGGTTCACAAGGTCGCCCAGCAGCAAGGCGGTATCGCGGCTGGGTGAGAACCCGATGTGCGTGAGCAAACGTGAGAGTGCGTGGTCGCAGCCTTGCAGGTCGCCTATACAGTACAGTGCCATCTTGTCGTCGCCCTCTTCGGATCCATGAATTTTCTCCTCATCGCGCTGTTGACCCTGCTCAACGGCGCTTTTGCGATGTCGGAGCTGGCACTGGCGTCCAGCCGCAAAGCCAAGCTCACTTCCATGGCACAAGGCGGCGACAAAGGCGCGCAGGCGGCGCTGATGTTGCTGGAAGACCCGACACAGTTTCTCTCGTCGGTGCAGGTTGGAATCACCTCCATCGGCATGATCAACGGCATTTTGGGGGAAGCCGCCTTCAGTCAGGCGCTGGCGTTGCAACTTCTCCGCTTGGGCATGCCCGAGAGTGCGGCGAGCATCTCTGCCACGGCCGTTGTGGTCACGGTCATCACCTTCATCACGATCGTGTTTGGCGAACTGGTTCCCAAGCGCATCGGGCAGTTGTACCCGGAGGCGGTCTCGCGCCTGGTGGCGCGGCCCATGACCTGGGTGGCGCGCATCGCGCGCCCCTTCGTGCGCCTGCTTTCGCTCTCGACGCAGGGGGTACTTGCAGTGCTGCGCGTCGACAACGATGCTGGCCGCTCCGTCACTGAAGAGGAGATCACGGCCAGCCTGGCCGAAGGACGCGATGCAGGCGTCATTGAGCACCACGAACACCAGATGGTGCAGAACGTTTTTCGTCTGGACGACCGGACCCTGACTTCCCTCATGGTCCCGCGAAGCGACGTCGATTGGCTGGATGCCACCAATACAGTCGCCGAAGCGCTGCAGCACGCCAGCGCCGCTGGCGAGAAAGGCGCCCATTCCTGGTATCCCGTGTGCCGTGGTTCTCTCGACGAAGTGGTGGGTGTGATCAGTGTGGCGCGCCTGCTTGAACTGGGCGCGCAAGCCACCGGGCAGATCGGCGAATACACCCAGTCAGCGTCGTATCTTCCCGAAACCCTCACCGGAATGGAATTGCTCGAGCAGTTTCGCCTGCGTCTGGGTCGCATGCTGTTTGTCGTGGATGAATATGGTTCGGTGCAGGGCCTCATGACGCCGCATGATTTGCTCGAGGCCATTACCGGAGAATTGCATCCCGATGTCGATATGGATGCCTGGGCGGTGGAGCAGGCAGACGGTAGCTGGCTGCTAGAAGGCCAAATGCCGATATCGGAACTTAAAGCACGGCTTGAAATTTCCGAATTGCCGGAAGAAGAGCGGGGGCGTTACAACACGCTGGCGGGTTTGTTGATTGCTGAATGGGGCAGTTTGCCCGATGTGGGCCACACCATTGCCTGCGCCGGCTGGTTGTTTGAAGTTCTGTCAATGGAGAAGCGGCGTATAGACCGGGTGCATGCACGGCCACAATTGCCAGACGAAGTAAAAGCGGACGCATGAATATGCACCAAAGGTGCTTATTCATGTCCTGCGCTTCATTTGCTGTCACTTAGGTGACGGCAAATGAAGATTATCAAATTCATGTAGACGCAGGGCTGAATGCTTTTCTATAATGGCCGCATCTTCCAACCAATTTTGAAATGACCATGCCAAGCTACAAAGAACTCGTGAAGCAGCGCGAAGCCCTGGACCAGCAAATCTCGCAGGCCCGGCAACAGGAAATGTCGGGGGCCGTGGCCCAGGTTCGGGCTTTGGTCGCGGAATTCGGTTTGACGGCGCAAGATGTGTTTCCTTCCGGCCGCGCGAAAAGCGCCACCAGCGGCACCAAGGTCGCTCCCAAGTACCGCAATCCGGCCACCGGCCAGACCTGGACCGGCCGCGGCAAGCCGCCACGCTGGATTCAGGACCAGGACCGCCAGCAGTTCGCGATCTAAAGCTGGTCGTTGTTTTGCAAAAGTCCGCTTCGGCGGACTTTTTGCTTTTCGCAACCACACACCTCTGTGCGGCGCTGCAAAGCCCTGAGCCGCGCGAGCCGGCGCCCCCGCTGTCGATGGCGTACGGCTTGGTAAATCCCCTTGGCACCAGCACATTGCGCGCGGCAGCGGCGACGCTGCCAGAATAGAGGGGTTGCCGTACTACACAGGAGAGCCCCATGGCCAGAACCCCGACCCCACCACGCCACGCTTTTGCTTCCACGCGCAAAAAATTTAAAACGGCTTCGGGCAAGGAGGGGCAGTTCTATTCCTTGCCGGCACTCACCCGCCAATACCCTGGAATCAAACGCCTGCCGGTTTCCATTCGTATTGTGCTCGAGTCGGTGCTGCGCAACTGCGACGGGCGCAAGGTCTTGCCTGAGCATGTGGCCGAACTCGCACAATGGGCACCCCAAGCGCCGCGCACCGAGGAAATTCCTTTTGTTGTCTCGCGTGTCGTGTTGCAGGATTTCACCGGCGTTCCGCTGCTGGTTGATTTGGCCGCCATGCGCAGTGCTGCCGTCCAATGTGGCAAAAGCGCGCGCAACATTCAGCCGCTGGTGCCGGTTGATTTGGTGGTGGACCACTCCATCATGGTGGATTACTACGGGAAAAAGGCCGCACTTGACCTGAATATGAAACTTGAGTTCCAGCGCAACCGCGAGCGCTACGAATTCATGAAATGGGGCATGCAGGCGTTTGATACGCTGGGAGTCGTGCCGCCGGGATTTGGCATCGTCCACCAGGTAAACCTCGAATACCTGGCCCGTGGCGTGCACAAGACGAAAGACGGCGTCTATTACCCCGACACTTTGGTGGGCACCGACAGCCACACCACCATGATCAACGGCATTGGTGTCGTGGGGTGGGGTGTTGGCGGTATTGAGGCCGAAGCGGCCATGCTTGGTCAGCCGGTGTACATGCTGACGCCCGATGTGGTGGGCGTAGCGCTTACGGGTCAACTGCGCGAGGGCGTCACCGCTACCGACCTGGTGCTCACCGTGACCGAATTGCTGCGCAGCCAGAAGGTCGTTGGCAAGTTTGTCGAGTTCTTTGGCGAGGGCACCCGCACGCTTGCCCTTCCTGACCGCGCCACCATTGGCAACATGGCGCCCGAGTACGGTGCCACCATGGGCTTTTTCCCGATCGATGAAAGAACCGTCGACTATTTCCGCGGTACCGGCCGTACCAAGGGCGAGATTGAGGCGTTCGAAGCCTATTTCCGTGCGCAGAACCTGTTCGGCGTGCCGGTTGAGGGCGAAATCGATTACTCGCAAGTGGTGCGGCTTGACCTTGGTAGCGTCACGCCCAGCGTTGCCGGTCCGAAGCGGCCCCAAGACCGTATCGAGCTTGGCCGATTGCGCGACCAGTTCACCGATCTGTTCAGCAAGTCAAACGAGGAAGCCGGTTTCAACCGGCCGGCCGAGCTGCTGCACACAAGGTTTCATATCCGTGCCGGCGAGGAAGTCAGCGCTGAGCCCATTCCACGCGATGCGCACGTGCCCGAAGGCTCGCCGCGCTACGTGGAGGAGATGAAGTCGAACAAACCATTGCGAGCCGCCGCCCATCCCGAAGGGCACAGCCGTGTGCCGGACGGCACCGACATTTCCGTGGGCAATGGCGACGTGCTGATTGCCGCCATCACCAGTTGCACCAATACGTCGAACCCGAGCGTGATGCTTGCGGCCGGCCTGCTCGCCAAGAAGGCGGTCGAAGCGGGGCTGAAAGTGAAGCCGCACATCAAGACTTCGCTCGCTCCGGGCTCGCGCATCGTCACCGAATACCTGACCGAAACCGGCCTCTTGCCGTATCTTGAAAAACTCGGCTTTGGCGTGGTGGGCTACGGTTGCACCACCTGCATCGGCAACTCGGGCGACCTGACGGCCGAGCTGAACGAGGTCATCAACGATAACGACCTGATTTGTGCTGCTGTGCTCTCGGGCAACCGCAACTTCGAGGCACGCATTCATCCCAACATCAAGGCCAACTTCCTCGCCAGCCCGCCGCTGGTGGTCGCCTACGCGATTGCCGGCACTGTGTTGACGGACATCATGACCCAGCCGGTGGGCATTGGAAAGCGCGGTCGCGAGGTGTTCCTGGGCGACATCTGGCCAAGCAGCGACGAAGTGCAAGAGCTGATGAAATACGCCATGAAAGGCAAGGCGTTCCGCGAGAACTATGCGCGCATTGCTACGGAGCCGGGCAAGCTGTGGGAGCGCATCGACGGCGGCACCGGGATGACCTACGGCTGGCCCAAGAGCACTTACATCGCTGAGCCCCCGTTTTTTGAAGAATTCATCGCCGAACATGGAACGGATGCGCCTGCTGTCGCAGCTGCCAAAGGGCAGGCGGCGCCCAAGCCTGTGAACGTCATGGGCGCGCGCATCATGGCGTTGTTTGGTGGCTCCATCACCACCGACCATATTTCTCCGGCTGGCTCCATCAGTGAGACGTCCGCAGCCGGGCAATGGCTGCTGGAGCACGGCGTGGCCAAGCCCGATTTCAACAGCTATGGCTCGCGCCGCGGCAACCACGACGTAATGATGCGCGGCACCTTCGCCAACGTGCGCATCAAGAACCTGATGGTGCCGCCCACGGCGGATGGCTCGCGCGAGGAAGGTGGCGTCACGCTGTACCAGAACCCCGGTGCACTCCAGGGTTCAAAAATGTTTATCTTTGACGCTGCCATGCAGTACATGGCCGAGCAGACGCCCACCGTGGTGTTTGCTGGTGAGGAGTACGGTACCGGCTCCAGCCGCGACTGGGCGGCCAAAGGTACGCAACTGCTGGGTATCAAGGCGGTGGTGGCCAAGAGCTTTGAGCGCATCCACCGCTCCAATCTGGTTGGCATGGGTGTGCTGCCGCTGCAGTTCCAGGGCGATGATTCGTGGGAGTCGCTTGGGCTCGACGGCAGCGAGGTGATCGATGTACTGCCCGATCCCAAGCTCACGCCTCGCAGCGATACACGGCTGGTGATCCACCGCGCTGATGGCTCACGCAAGGAAGTGCGCGTCACGCTGCGTATCGATACGCCTATCGAGGTGGACTACTACGAAGCTGGCGGCATACTGCCCTTCGTGCTGGGCCAGCTGCTGGAAGTTTGAAGGCGTGACAGCGGGGCAGGTGGCGCCCGCCGGTGGGCGCTTCGCGTGAACGAGCAGCTGTTGTTGGCGGGTGGCGGCATCGGCGGCTTGGCGGCCGCACTTGCTGCCACGCATGCTGGCTGGGATGTACGGCTTTTTGAGCGCGCCGCAGCATTCAGCGAGGTAGGCGCGGGGATTCAGCTGGGGCCCAACAGTGTGCGCTGTCTGCAAGCCTGGGGCCTGCAGAAGGCGTTCCAGGCGGTGGCTGCGTTTCCCGACCGCCTGCAAGTGCGCAGCGCCACCACTGGTCAGGCGCTGGCCGAGATGGCGCTGGGCGCGGCGGCGGTTGCGCGCTACGGCGCGGCCTACGGTACCGTGCATCGCGCAGACCTTCATGGACTGCTGCGCGAGGCGCTGCTGCGAAGGCGATCGGTGCAACTGCACAGTGGCGTCGCGATAGAGCGCTTTGCCGAAGCGAACGACGTGGTGCGCGTGCGCACCGCCAATGGGCGCGAGATCGAGGGCGACGCCTTGGTTGGCGCCGACGGCCTGTGGAGTACGGTACGCGCGCAGATGCTGGCCGATGGCCCGCCGCGCTTCTCGGGCCACCTCGCCTACCGTGCGCTGGTGCCGCAAGGCGGCTTGCCCAAGCGCCTGCGCACCTCGCAGGTGACTGCGTGGCTGGGCCCGCGCCTGCATGCGGTGCAGTACCCGGTGCGCCGGGGCGAAATGCAAAACCTGGTCGTCATCGTGCAAGGCGCGGCGCCGGACGAACTGCAAAGCTGGGACCACAGCGCCAACGCCGCTGATTTGACTGCGGCCTTGGCGGGTACCTGCAGTGCGCTGCAGGATGCCATCGGTGCTGTCGCCCATAGCCGCGGCCACTGGCGCTTGTGGCCGTTGTGCGATCGCCCGCCCGTGTCCGGGCCTGCCGATATGTCGCGGGGTCTGGTCGCCCTGCTGGGCGATGCGGCCCACCCCATGCGGCCCTATCTGGCTCAAGGTGCAGGCATGGCGATCGAGGATGCCGCCGAGCTGCAACGCGCGCTGGCCATGCACGATCTGGAAATCCCGCTGCGACTGCGCCGCTACGCGCTGAACCGCTGGCAGCGCAACGCGCGCGTGCAAGCACGCTCCGTGCGCAATGGCCAGATTTTCCATGCGACAGGCCTCGTGCGCTTCGGGCGCGATGCGGCGTTGCGCCTGCTGGGCGAGCGCTTGCTCGATGTGCCATGGCTTTATGGCAGCTCGCCGGTGGCATAGCGGCGCAGCATCGGGTGCGCGGGCAGGAGCTACGGCAGGCCAAGCGCGCTCTTGGGAGGCGCAGGCAAGCGCGCGAACGCCAAGGCACCTGCAGACAGCAGGAATGCCAGCGAACCCAGTACGGCGCGATAGGGGTCGACGGCATGCGCCAGGGCGATTGCTGCCGCCACGCCGGTTAGCCACTGCGCCAGCGCTACGCCGACAAACATGGCCATGGTGAACACTGAGAGCGCCCGCCCGGTGAGCGCAGCCGGGTAGGCGGCGCGCACATCGGCGTACTGAAGCACGATGAAGCCAGAAAGAATGCCGGTGGCGAGCGCACCACCAACATCCATCCACGCGCTGTGCAACAGCGCCATCGAGGCAAAGATGGCCGCCAGCAGCAGGGTGTACGCGAGAATCCATCGGCGTCTATGCTCTGGCCCAGGGTCGGCACGCCCGAACAATGCTGGCCCCACCAGCGAAATCAGCGACACCAGCAGGGCGATATTGCCGCTCTGCACCAGCGAAAAGCCATGGCGCTCAATGAGCAATGGCCCAAGCCACAGCCCGCGCAGCGCCAGGAACGAGGCGTAAGTCACGAGCGAGAGCAGCAAAATGCCAGCGGTGTGCGGCAGCAGGAACAGCGCGCCAAAACCCTTCACGGCGCTTGCAAACGACTCCCCTGCAGCGCCATGCTCACTTTCACGCGGTTCGTGGACCTGCCACCAGATGAGCAGCCAGGCCAGTGCCGACAGCAAGGCCAGTACAAAGAAGCCGGCGCGCCAGGAATACTGCTCGACCAACCATGCCAGCGGCGTCCCGGTCAGCAGCATGCCGACCCCACCCAGGCCCATCGCCACGCCCGAGAGAAAGGCGAATCGCTGCGGAGGGAAATGGCGGGCGATGAAAACCGTGCACACCAAAAATGCCGGTGCACAGCCCAGGCCAATGAGCACTTGCCCCATGAACACCCAAGCATAGTCTGGCGCCCATGCGCTCAACAAGGCGCCCGCAATCGCCAGTGGAAACGCGGCCAGCACCGTCCGGCGCAAGCCGTAGAGGTCAATCCCGACACCGATGAAGATCTGCATGGCGCCAAAGGAGAACGCAAAGGCAGCCGCAAAAGCACCCAGCGCCTGCGGCGACAAGCCGAACTCGCCACGCAGTCCCACCGCCAGAATCGCGGTGACGGTACGAAATGCCTGGCTGATGGCAAAGCCTGCAACCAACGCCAGCAGCATCGCCCAGCGCCGTGCCAGCGCCGGCGCCTGGGTGGGTGTAAATGCGCCTTGCGGCGGGGGCGGGGGTGTGCGGGGAGCGGACATGGTGGTATTGCCTGGAAGCCTACACCTTGGTGCGGGCCTGTGCTGTCGCGGCTGTTCCACTATTGTAGTTATAGCAATAAATCCAACTCAGTTAAGCGCTAGAGCCCGTTTTTATCTAAATTTTCATGTGACTGCCATCCTGCGTGCCGTGCAGTAGCAGCAGGGGCGACTGCGGTAGAAGACGAAACGCTGTGGAGCCCGTCCCCAGCAGCAGGGCAATGGCCGTCATCACTGCGCGGTAAGGCTCCCAACCGTGGCTCAGTGCCCAGTCGGCCACCCAGCCGGTGAAGGTCTGCATCAGGCCTGCACCCAGAAACATGGCCATGGTGAAGACGGACAGCGCGCGCCCGGTCAAGTCGGGCGGGTAGGACGACCGCACGTCGGAATACTGCAACACGGAGTACCCCGTCAGCACCGAAATGCACAGCACAAGCGCCAGGTTCAAGCCTTCATGCTGGAACAGCCCGGTAACAAGGTAGAGCGTGGCAATCAGCAGCGACAGGTTGGCCACCCAGGCGCGCCTGCGCGCAGGCCCGGGGTCTAGCCGGCCAAACAGCGCAGGGCTGAACACGGAAATGAGCGACATCGCCACCACCATGTTGCCGGTTTCCACCAGAGTGAAGTGGTAGCGCCCAATCAGCATCGGCCCAATCCACAGCCCGCGCAGCGCCAGAAACGAGGCGTAGCCCACCATGCCCAGCAGCACGATGCCCAGGGTGTGTGGCAGCAAAAATAACGCGCCGTAGCGGCGCACGGCCACGCGCAAGCTGTCTGGCGCAGGCTGCGGCACCAGCGCCGCTGGCTCGTGCACGCGCCACCAGATCAACAGCCAGGCCAGGGCCGACCGCACCGCCAGCAACAGAAACCCGCTGCGCCAACCGGTGTGCTGCACCAGCCAGGCCAGGGGCGTGCCGGTGAACAGCAGGCCCAGGCTGCCGACCCCCATGCCGACGCCCGACATGAAGGCAAAGCGGTGGCTTGGAAAGTGGCGTGCAACAAACATGGTGCACGCGAGAAACGCCGGCGCGCAGCCCACGCCAATCATCAGTTGCCCCAGCATCAGCCAGCCGTATTGCGGTGCCCAGGCCGAAAGCGCCGCGCCGATCACCGTCAGAGGAAAGGCGCTGAGCACGGTGCGCCGCAGCCCCACCACGTCCATGCCAATGCCCATGACGAACTGCGTGACGCCGAACGACAAACCAAACAGGCCTGCGAACGCACCCAGCGATGCGGCGGACAGTCCGAAGTCCAGCTGCAAGCCGGTGGCCATGATGGCGGTGACCGTGCGGTAGGCCTGGCTGAGCGCGAATGCCGAGAGCAGGCACAGCAACATCCACCAGCGGTTCAGGCGGGGCGAGGACGCGGCGGCGGGGCCTGGGGCGGAAGGTATGCCGGCGTTGGACGAAGTGGATGACACGGGGGAGCGAAGTGAAAGGCAAGGTGGCCAGCGCGTAAGCCACCTTCAGCCTATCCGGTTTGCGGTCTCAGTGCAGTCGCCAAAGCGCAATGTCGCTTTACGCCTGCGTACGCAGGGAACAGAGCTTGGGAAATAACTCCAAGCCGCACATTTGCCGCAATCGGTTCACGCCGCTGGCGCCGACCAGGCGCAGCAGCGCGAATTCATTTGCTGCGCAAGAGCTTCAGTTCAGTCTCGGCGCGATCCAGGCGAACGGCGCCTTCAGCCACCAGTACCTTGGCGATGCGGTCGATTTCGTCGCCTGTGGCGCCCGCCATCA
>JAUCDU010000013.1:0-16837 GCA_034674825.1 Giesbergeria sp. | reverse complement strand
AGTTACCGCTCTGCTCGACAACCCTAGTGGCGGCTCAGTTTTGGTCAGTGGTGTCGAGCAACTCTATGCGGTGCTCCAGCACGCCTCGGCTGTTGCCCGGACCATGCCCAACCGGATTGCTGACCAGTTTCGCGCCAAAACACAAAGCATGCCGAGGTCGACAGAAGCCGAGCGCTTGGTCGTGCAGCGTGTCGGCCAAAACCTGTTCCGAAATGCCTTGCTCGATTTTTGGCGCGAGCGCTGCTGTGTCACTGGTCTTTCAGTGCCATCATTGCTGCGCGCTTCCCACATCAAGCCTTGGGCAAAGTGCGCTACTGATGATGAGCGGTTGGACGTGTTCAACGGCCTGCTGCTTGCTCCTCAAATTGATGCACTTTTTGACGGCGGGTGGATTTCGTTTTCAGACAGAGGTGGTGTGCTGGTTTCCAAGGAACTGAGCAACGCTGCTGGGGCGCAGCTTGGTCTGTCTTCAGAGTGGACGATTGCGGGACTGACTCCTGCACATGCGGAGTATCTGTCGTATCACCGGCAGTTTGAGTTTCTGAATGGCTGACTGAAATGCTTTTCGGCCCAAGCCAAATTCAAATTTTTGACCGGAGCGTCTGCTATATTTTCGATACTACTACGTGATGGTGGGTCGTGTTGGACTTGAACCAACGACCAAAGGATTCAAGTTTGTGCAAGTTTCCCTGCTCCTTGGACTATCTCATCACCCTCGACACAAATCGCTTTGTTCGGTAGGGTGCCGGGCGCTCACGGGGTACTTATCGGATTGGCTCCTCACACCCTAGTCTCTGCACCTTCTTGCTTACCGGTCTTTCGACCTGCCTTCAGCAAGCTAGGCTCAGGATTGCCGGGTCAACAGTTGACTGACGGTTTCCCTGAATTCACCCGGTTTTTCAACAACGCTTACACGTTGAAGTCACCTTTTAGATGAGTCCTCTGCTCTAACCAACTGAGCTAACGACCCTCACGCAACCAATTCTATTCGCTTGCTCCGCCTGTTACCTCCCCAAAGCTCCAAAGAAAAACTGTTACCGATCGGTTCTCCTCTGAAAACACAAAAAGTAACTGTTACCAGTACGGTTAAACCCTGCTCTAACCAACTGAGCTAACGGCCCGTGTTTGCGCAGCAGTCTGCCGCGTGAAATCAGCAGGCGATTGTAGGGGCTCAGAACTTGTTGTCGGTTCGGTGGCTGAGCGCGTTCGAAACCAGGCGCGAGGTAATGTCGACGATTTGAATCATCTTGTCGTACGGCATGCGCATCGGGCCAATAACACCGAGTGTTCCGACCACCTGCCCATCCACCTCGTAGGGCGCGCTGACCACCGACAGCTCTTCGAACGGCACCACCTGGCTCTCGCCGCCTATGAAAATACGCACACCATCAGCCTGCGACGAGACGTCGAGCAGACGCAGCAGCTGCGTTTTCTGCTCGAACATGTCGAATGCGCGCCGCAAATTTCCCATGTCTTTTGAGAAATCGCTGACTGCCAGCAAATTGCGCTCCCCGGAAATCACCACATCGCCCTGGGCATCGCCATCCCCGTCGGCTTGCACCGCCGCCCGCATGAGCTCGGCAATTTCCCCTTGCAAGGTGGCCACCTCGATCTTGAGACGTTCGCGCACCTGCTCCATGGCCAGGCCGCTGTAGTGGTGGTTCAGGTAGTTCGCCGCCTCGGTCAGTTGGGTTTGGGAGAAATCGCTCTGCACAAATATGACGCGATTCTGCACATCGCCCTCGGGCGACACCAGAATCACCAGCACACGGCGCTCGGACAAACGCAAAAATTCAATGTGCCTGAACACCGAAGTACGGCGCGGCGCCATCACGACACCAACAAACTGCGAGAGGTTGGAGAGCATGCTGGCCGCGTTGGCGATGACTTTCTGAGGCTGCTCGGCCGCCAATGCATGCGGCGTGATGCGTTCGCGTTGCACCGTCAGCATGGTGTCGACAAACAAGCGGTAGCCTTTGGCGGTAGGAATGCGTCCGGCCGAGGTGTGGGGGCTGGCGATAAGGCCAAGGTCTTCAAGGTCCGCCATGACGTTGCGTATCGTGGCGGGCGAGAGTTCCAGCCCGCTGGCACGCGAGAGTGTTCGGGAGCCCACAGGTTGGCCATCCTCGATATAGCGCTCTACCAGCGCTTTGAGCAACAACTTGGCGCGCGCATCCAGCATGCAATCATTTTAGTGATGTAATTTCAACATGACCCCCTCGTTTCACCATGTGGCGTTGATCGGCAAGTACCACCATACGGCGACCGATGCCGTGGCCCCGGGTTCGCGTGCGGTGCTGGAGCGCATTGCGGCGTTTCTGGCCGCGCAGGGATGCCGTGTTTCCCTCGATTCACAGACGGCGGAGAACAGCGGCATCTCGGGTTACGCTGCGCTGACCCCGCCAGAAATTGGCGAGCACTGCGACCTCGGCCTCGTCGTGGGGGGTGACGGGACAATGCTCAGCATCGGGCGCAAGCTCGCGCGCTATGGCACGCCGCTGATCGGCATCAACCAGGGCCGACTGGGTTTTGTCACCGACATCCCGCTCGAGGAGTTCGAATCCACCTTGACGCCCATGCTGCATGGCGACTTCGAGGAAGACCGCCGACCGCTGATTCAAGGGCAGGTGCTGCGTGATGGGGAATGCGTTTTCGATGCCCTGGCGATGAACGATGTGGTCGTCAACCGGGGCGCAACTTCGGGCATGGTGGAGCTGCGTGTTGAAGTGGGCGGTCATTTCGTTGCCAACCAGCGCGCCGACGGCTTGATCGTCGCCTCGCCCACCGGTTCGACCGCCTACGCGCTGTCTGCCGGCGGCCCGATGCTGCACCCGTCCATTCCAGGCTGGGTGCTGGTGCCGATTGCGCCGCACATGCTGTCCAATCGTCCCATCGTGCTGTCAGACGATTCCGAGATTGCAATTGAGCTGGTCAACGGACGCGACGCAAGCGCCAGCTTCGATATGCAGTCGCTCGCCGCCTTGCACAAGG
This sequence comes from Giesbergeria sp., assembly GCA_034674825.1. Taxonomy (GTDB): domain Bacteria; phylum Pseudomonadota; class Gammaproteobacteria; order Burkholderiales; family Burkholderiaceae_C; genus Simplicispira. The sequence goes on along the minus strand of JAUCDU010000013.1, from coordinate 13,846 downwards.
GCGACCGCATTCTGGTGCGGCGCTCGGAGTTCTGCGTGCGGTTCTTGCACCCGCGCGGCTGGAACTATTTCGATACCTTGCGCCGCAAGCTGCTCTGGAACGAAGGAGGTTCCTGAACATGGCGCTGCGGCACCTGAACTTGCGCGACTTCGTGATCGTGGAGTCGCTGCAGCTCGATTTCAAAACCGGCTTTACAGCGCTGACGGGCGAGACGGGCGCGGGCAAATCCATTCTGATTGACGCTTTGCAGTTGGTGCTGGGCGCCCGCGCAGACCCTGGTGTCGTGCGTGAAGGCGCAGCACGCGCAGAACTGAGCGCGGAGTTTGATGTCCCTGCTGGCCTGGCGCAGTGGCTGGAGCGCGGCGGCTTCGAAACCGAGGAGGCGCTGCTGCTGCGCCGCACTGTGGACGGTAGCGGCAAGAGTCGCGGCTGGATCAATGGCTCGCCGGCAACAGCGACACAGTTGCGCGAACTCGGTGAAGCCTTGCTCGATATCCACGGTCAGCATGCCTGGCAGCAACTCATGCGAACCGGTGCGGTACGCAACCTGCTCGACGCCTATGGCGGCATAACCACCGAAGCGCTGTACCAAGCCTGGTCTGCGTGGCGCGCTGCGGCTCAGGCGCTGACTGCCGCACAGGAAGCACAAGCCACTGCAGGCATAGAGCGCGAGCGGCTGCAGTGGCAGATTGCCGAACTCGACAAGCTGGCGCCGCAGGCCGATGAATGGGATGCGTTGAACGCAGAACACACAAGGCTCGGTCATGCACAGGCGCTGATGGAAGCTGCGCAATCTGCCGCGAACTACTTGGATAGCGACGAGGGCGCCGCGCGTCCAGCCTTGGCCAAGGCACATGCAGCCCTGCACGCGCAGGAGCATGTCGAACCGTTGTTTCGGGACCTCGCCCTCCTCCTGGCCGGCAGCCTGGCCCAAACCGATGAAGCCGTGCGCGGACTGCACGCCTACCTGCGTCGCGACGCGCTCGATACCGTGCAAATGGCGGCGCTGGACGAGCGCGTTTCGCTCTGGCTGGGCTTGGCACGCCGCTTCAAACGGCCGCCGGCAGAGCTGGCGCAGCTGCACAGCGGCTGGAAGCTTGCATTGACAGAACTGGATGCACGCCAGGACCTCCAAGCCCTGGCCGCTGCCGATCGAGAAGCCGCAGAGCGGTACCAGGTAGCAGCCCGCGAAGTGACGCGCCAGCGCAAGACTGCGGCTCCGCGCCTGAGCAAGGCCGTGACGGCGATGATGCAGGACCTGGGCATGGCCGGTGGGACGTTCGTCGTGCAGGTTTCGCCACTCGCCCAAGCCGGCGCAGCTGGCATGGACGACGTGGAATTCCAGATTGCCGGCCATGCGGGTCAAACGCCCAAGCCCCTTGGCAAGGTAGCGTCGGGGGGCGAACTCTCGCGCATTGCGCTTGCCATCGCGGTGACTACCAGTGCCCTGGGCAGTGCGGACACCCTCATTTTTGACGAGGTAGATGCGGGCGTCGGCGGCGCTGTGGCGCAAACCGTGGGCCGGTTGATGCAACAGTTGGGCAAGGGTCGCCAAGTGCTGGCCGTCACCCATCTGCCCCAAGTTGCGGCTTGCGCCGACCACCACCTGGTGGTTTCGAAAGGGCAGACGCCGACCGGTGTCAGCAGCACGGTTGCGCCGGCCAGGGGTGGCCAGCGCGTGGCAGAGGTGGCGCGTATGCTGGGCGGGGAAAAAGTCTCGCGCGCAAGCATCGCGCATGCAGAAGAAATGCTGGGCGATCACGCACGGCAAAGTGAAGGGTCGTAGCGTCGTGGACATTGAAATCGTCTTGATTACGGGCATGTCGGGCTCCGGGAAGTCGGTCGCGCTGCGTGCCTATGAGGACGCTGGCTACTACTGCGTTGACAACTTGCCACCCGAATTGCTCCTGAGTTTCGTGGCACTTGAGCACGCCCACCACGGCAACCGCCTTGCCATTGCCATGGACGCTCGCAGTCGCATTTCGTTGCCAACAGTGCCCGAGAAGCTGCAGGAGTTGCGTGCCCAAGGCTGCACCGTGCATTCCGTATTTCTTGACGCCGACACCGATACGCTGGTGCGCCGTTTTTCCGAAACCCGCAGGAGACACCCGCTCACCGACAGCATGTCTGCGCAAGGGCCGGGCGGGCTGGTGCAGGTTATTGAACTTGAACGCGAGTTGCTGGCCAATTTGCGCGAAAGCGCGCAGGTGGTGGATACCAGCACGCTACGGGCAGCGCACCTGCAGAGCTATATCAAGCGCTTGATGGCCATGCCGGCCAATCGGTTGTCGCTGGTGTTTCAGTCGTTTGCCTTCAAGCGCGGCGTTCCGCTGGATGCCGACTACGTGTTTGATGTGCGCATGCTGCCCAACCCGCACTACGAAACCATGCTGCGTGATCTCACCGGCCGCGACCCGGCTGTGATCGAGTTTCTCGCCGCGCACAGCGAAGTCGCGCGCATGGAAACCGACATTTCAAGGTTTCTGTCCGACTGGCTGGGCGCGCTGGTCGACAACCACCGAAGCTATGTCACCGTCGGCATTGGCTGCACTGGTGGCCAACACCGCTCTGTGTACCTGGTGGAACGGCTGTCCCAGCGCTTTGGGGCCCAATGGCCCACCGTCAAGCGCCACCGGGAGCTGGACGCGCTTGCAAGAGTATCGCCCGGCGCCTAGGGTTCGCAGGCCTTAATCCAAATCCGCCAAGAGCGTCTGTAGCGGCGCTGGCAGGCCCAGCGCAGCCAATTCGAGCGGCGACACCCACGCGCCGGCATGGGCGCCAGCATCGGCAATTTGCGCCCCGCTCACGCGTGCACACACGGGGTGCAAAGTCAGTTCGCGGTGCGTGAGCGCATGCCGAAACGGCAGCAAGCTTTGCACGTCGTAAGCGCCCCAGCCGACGAGGTGTGAATGCAGCGCCGCTTCTTCGGCAAATACCGGCGTGCAATACAACCCCGCCCAGATCCCCGGCGCAGGACGCCGGTGCAACCAGGTGCGCCCGGCGTCGTCGCGCAGCACCAGCAGCCACCAACTCTCTTGCTTGCGCAGCGTCTTGCGCGCTCGTACCGGGAATTGATCGGCCCTTCCGCCGAGAAATGCCCGGCAGGATTCTTTCACAGGGCACGCCAGGCACGACGGCGCTCGCGCAGTGCATACCGATGACCCCAAGTCCATCAAACCTTGGGTGTAGGCCGGCATATCGTCTGCGGCCCGCGGAACCAGTTCGCTGGCAAGCGCCCACAGTGCGCGCTCGTTGGCTGGTCGCGCGAGATCTCCATCAAAGGCAAGAAACCGCGTCAGCACGCGCCGAACGTTGGCATCCAGTATCGGCACCCGCTCGCCAAAGCAGAACGCTGCAATCGCCGCAGCGGTCGAACGCCCCACGCCCGGCAACTTGGCCAGCTCCTGCGCGCAGCCGGGAAACACGCCGCCGTATTGCCCTACCACCATCTGCGCGGCCTTGTGCAAGTTGCGCGCTCGGCTGTAGTACCCAAGGCCCGCCCATAGCGCCAGCACCGCGTCCTGGGGGGCGCTCGCCAGCGTCTGCACATCGGGGAAACGCTCCAGAAACCGTTGGTAGTAGCCAAGCACCGTAGCCACCTGCGTCTGCTGGAGCATGACCTCCGAGAGCCAGACGCGGTAGGGATCTCGAGTGTCCTGCCACGGGAGTGAGCGGCGCCCATGCCGGCGCTGCCAATGCACGACCGCATTGGCAAACGCATCGCTGGCCGTCATGCCGGCTGGGGCAACAGCGGTGAAGCAGACTGCGAGACGTTTGCAGGCTGCGGGGCAGAGAGCGAAAGCAAGGAATGCATGAAGATCTGCAAGCGTTCGTCCAGGCTGTCGAGCGCATCTTCAGTCTCTTCAATTTCCGCGATGCGCTCTTCCAAACCTGATGCTGCAGCCTGGATGCGGTCGACCGCATCGATCCGCCTGCTGAAACTGCGCCTGCGCTCGCGCAATTGAGCGTCGAGCTGCGCCATGGCAGCATTGCTCCAAAGTTCAAGGTCGTTGGCAGCCGACTCGAGCACCGCACGCAGCCGGGTGGACAGCGCACGCACCAAACGCTCGGAAAATTCCGGCTGCACCAACCGGAGCGTATTGCCGACGTTCAAGTACTGAACATGGCTGCGCTCAATGCGCACCAAATCGAGTACAAACTGGTCGAGCTGGATCGGCTGTGGGATCTGGAGCGAGAAACCGAACTCCGCATTGAGCTGGCGGAAGGTGCCCGCCAGCATGGCCTGCACTTCGGTCGCATTGGCCTGCGCGAGGTCAAGCACGCCGCGCAATTGGTCAAAGGCGTCGGCATAAAGCCTTTTTACGCCCAGCTTGAGTCCTTTTTGCCGCAATGCCTGCACCAACTCAGACAGCAGCGTTTTGAGCGCCTTAGTGCCCAAAGTCTCGAAAATCTCGCGCAGCAGCTTCAGATGCACTGCACGAACCGCCTGGATCTTGGAGGCACACTGCCCGAATTCTTCGCGCTCCTGCTCTATGCGCTGGCGCATGGCGCCAATGACGGCAGCATTCTTTCCGCGCAAGCTGCCCAGTTCGACCATCTGATCGTCCAGGTCACGCCGGCGAACGTTGAGCAAGCGCTCTGTTTCACTGCGCACCCCCGCCAAAGCCACGCCGATGGCAGATCGCAAGATGCTTTGCCGCTGTCCCATGATGCCCTGCGCAAGCGCATCCTCAAGCTGCGGTAGGCCACTCAACTCAAGCATCACGTCGTTGCACGAAATTTTGGCGACCAATCCCTTTTGCGCCGAGACCAGCAACACCTGCTCGGGTGCGATACCCAGGGTTTCCGCAGAGCTGCGCCGTTGGCGTTGCAGTTGCGCTTGCACCTCTTCTGCCGAATTCAGCGTGTCCCACAAGGTGTCAATCTTGTTCAGGACGACCAGACGTGCCTCGGCGTTCTCGGCGGTGTCCGCCAGATGCTCGCGCCAAATGGCAAGATCCGAGCGCGTCACCCCAGCATCAGCGGCAAGGATGAAAACCACCGCATGGGCTTGAGGAATGAGGTTAACCGTAAGCTCGGGCTCGGCACCAATCGCGTTCAGGCCGGGAGTGTCGAGAATCACCAAACCATGCTGCAACAAAGGATGCGGAAGGTTGATGAGGGCGTGGCGCCAGCGCGGCACTTCAACCAGACCGTCGGCTGTGGTGGGAGGATTTTCCTGCGGCAGGTCATCGTGCCAAAAGCCCAGCGACCGTGCCTCGTCCACATCGACCGTGCGAACTTCCGCAACTTTCGCGATGGCGTCGGCAATCTGCGCGCCGTCATTCACGTCCAGCGGTATGTCCAGCCAACGCTCAGGGAGCGAGCGCCAATCGGACAATCCTTTTGGCGAGAGGCGTGTCTCGATAGGCAGCAGCCGCAGCGATGAAGGCACGGCTGCGTCATAGGCGAGTTCGGTCGGGCACATGGTGGTGCGCCCGGCGCTTGCCGGCATGATGCGACGCCCATAGCCGGCAAAGAAAACGGCGTTGATGAGTTCCGATTTGCCGCGTGAAAACTCGGCGACAAACGCCACCATGATCTTGTCGGTTCGAACCTGCGTCTCAAGCCGGTGCATTCTTTCGCGCACCGAATCGTCCATCAGCTCGTGCGATGCCAACCACTCGGTCAATTGCCGAAGGCGGCGGGCAAAGTCGCGGCGCCAAGCATCGTGCTGTTCGAATTGCTCGTTGAAAGAAGGTCCCACTGTGGCTTTCGGGTAATCAATAGAGCGCAGGCGGCATCGTCAAAATATAGTGCATCGGGCAATTTGCGCACACTGCCGTGTCGCAGCGTTGCGCGCTCGCATCACGGCCTTTGACAGACAGCGCAATAAAAACTGCTGCGCTGACCTTGGCGCAGCATTTTGATGGGAGCACCACAAGTATGACAGGGCGCGCCTGCCCGTCCATACACTGCGGCGCTCAGCTGGAAGTGTCCGGCGCTGCCATCGGCCGACTGGAAATCGCGCAAAGTGCTGCCGCCGGACGCCACGGCCTGCTCCAGCACCGAACGAATGGCGGCGTGCAGGCGCGCAACTCGCACCGGCCCGATGCGCGCTGCCTGCGTGGTCGGGCGAATGCCAGCGCGAAAAAGCGCCTCCGACGCGTAGATGTTGCCCACGCCCACCACCAACTTGCCCGACAGCAGCACCTGCTTGATGGAGGAGCGGCTGGATTTCAAGCCAGCGCTGAAGTTCGGGAGTGAAAATGCCTCCGACAGTGGCTCCACGCCCAAGTGCCCCAGTAGCTTATGCAGCACCGGCGCTTCGGCGTCCGGTGCCCAGACCGCTGCGCCGAAGCGGCGCGGGTCGTGCAGGCGTAGCTGCCCCTGATCGGTGCGCAAATCGAAATGGTCATGTGGGCCGCTTGGTGGAAGGCTTTCTGCAAAAGACAGACTCCCCGACATGCCCAGATGCAGCAGCAAAATGCCTTGATCGAGGCGCAGCACGAGATACTTTCCCCGCCGGTCAACGCCCAGTATGCGCCGCCCTGAAAGGGATTCCACGCTACACCCAAGCGCCCATCGCAAGGGTTTGCCAAGCCTTGCGCCCAGAATCTGCGCACCCGCAATGCGGCTGGCGAAGCTGAGCCGGGTGACTTCTACTTCGGGCAGCTCAGGCATGCGCAGGCCAGCAGAGATAAGGGTTTCGCATGGATTATTATGGCCTGATGCCCTCTTCCAAACGCCTTTTGGCGGCCTGCTTCCTGGCTCTTCCCATGGCGACTGGTGCCGTGCAAGCGCAGAGCGCAAGCCCGGCGACACCCGCGCCTGTAGTCGACCTTCCTGCTGCGGAGGCCCGCAGCAGTGCGCTGGACGCCGAGCTGTTCTATGAAATTTTTCTGGGCGAACTCTCGGTGCGCGGGGGCGACCCAGGTGCCGGTTACGCCCTGCTGCTTGAAGCCGCGCGCCGCAGCCAACAACAAGATCTGTACCAACGTGCCACGGACATCGCACTGCAATCGCGCTCTGGCGAAGCGGCGCTTTCAGCAGCACGAGCTTGGGAGGCCGCTTGGCCCGACTCACACACGGCGCAGCGCTACCTGCTGCAAATTCTGCTGGCACTCAATCGCGCCGCAGAAACCGCGACGCCGTTGGCCAAGTTCCTCGCCACTGCAGACGCATCAAGCAGACAGCAACTGATTCTTTCGCTGCCGTTGTCGTACCGGCGCTCCAGCGACAAAGTGCTTGCGGCCAAGGTCGTGACGGATGCATTGGCGCCCTACTACAACGATCCCGCGCTTGCCTCTGCCGCGCTGGCGACAAAAGGTCGCATGTTGCTGGTTGCGGGCGACCGCGCCGGCGCAATCGCGGCGGCGAAAGACGTTGGAGCACTTGCACCGACATCGGACGAGTTCGCCTTGTTGGCCCTTGATGTGCGGGAGGCCAGGGTGGAAGGCGCCGAGCCTTTGGTGCAAGCGGCTTTCTCCGGCGCACGTTCCCCACAAATGCGCATGAACTATGCACGCGTGCTGCTTGAGCTGCAACGCTACGCGCTCGCCCGAAGCCAGATTGAGTTGGTGACACAAGAACACCCCGAAGTTGGCCAGCCGTGGCTGGCACTTGCAGCCCTGCAAGTGCAGAACGGCGAGGCGGACGCTGCCGAGGCCTCATTGGCTCACTTCACGAAAATCATGGACGCAGCGGCCGATGGCTCGGAGCAGGCCGCCGCGCGTACGCAGGTGTATCTGCTTCAGTCCGAAATCGCCGAGAAGCGGGGCAAGTTCGACGAAGCCGAAACCTGGCTGGGACGCATAGAGGGCGCTGAAACTCGATTTGACGTACAGGTCCGCCGCGCCTCTCTGTTGGCTCGGCGTGGCAGGCTGTCGCACGCGCGCGCGCTGCTGCAAAGCCTGCCAGAAGCTTCGCCCGAAGAAAGGCGCCGCAAGCTGGTAGCGCAAGTGCAATTGCTGCGCGACAACGGGCTGTACGCTGACGCCTACGCCTTGCAGGACGAGCTGGTGAAACAGTCTCCGGACGATGCCGACCTGCTGTACGACCAGGCCATGCTGGCAGAGAAGGCGGGCGATCAGGCCACCATGGAGCGCTTGCTGCGCAAGTTGATTGCCACCAAACCAGACTTCCACCACGCCTACAACGCGCTGGGCTACTCGTTTGCCGAGCGCGGTGTGCATCTGGCTGAGGCGCGCAAGCTGGTGCAAACCGCTCTACGCCTGGCGCCTGGAGACCCTTTTATTACCGACAGCCTGGCCTGGGTGGAGTTTCGAGCCGGAAACAACGCGCGTGCACTCGAATTGCTCGCCAGCGCGTTCGCCATGCGCAAGGACGCAGAGATCGCCGCGCACTATGGCGAAGTCCTTTGGGCAACGGGCGATCAGGAGGGCGCACGCGCTATTTGGCGCCAGGGTTTGCGCACCGACGCGACCAATGCCACTTTGCTGGAAACTCTCAAACGACTGGGCGTTTCGCTTTGACGGCAGCGGCCGCAAAACCACTGCGGGCATGGCAGCGCTGGCTGGCCGCCGTGCTGACGGGTTTGCTGCTCACCGCGTGCGCGCAGCCCATGCGCAGCACCGTGCTGCAACAGGCCAACGGCCCGTGGAACGGCCGCATGGCGCTTGTGGTGGAAGGTGAAACTGGGCAGTCGTTCTCTGCCGTGTTTCTTCTGGAAGGCACGCCCCAACGTGGCGACCTGACCCTCAGCACGCCGCTGGGCACCGTGCTCGCCGCGCTGCACTGGGCGCCGGGGCGTGCGCAACTCCAATCGCCTAGCGGCGATCGAACGGCCGATTCGCTGGACACTTTGCTTCACGATGCCCTGGGCAGTGCCATCCCGGTACAGGCCTTGTTCGCGTGGCTTCAAGGCAATGCAGCCACAGCAGAAGGCTGGCAGGCCGACCTGAGCCAACTGGACAATGGTCGACTTGTCGCGGTGCGCGCGCAGCCTGAACCTCGCGCAACGCTGCGCATCGTGCTCGAACGTTGAGCGGCTTCAGGCTCACATGCATCAGCTGTACGACGTTCCGGCTCCGGCCAAACTCAATCTGTTCCTACATGTCACCGGAAGGCGTCCGGACGGTTACCACCTACTGCAGTCGGTGTTCATGATCATCGACTGGTGCGACACGCTGCATTTTGAAGTTCGTCGCGACGGGTTGATCACGCGCGAAGACCTGGCTGGCACGTTGCCTGAAGAAGACCTGTGTGTGCGCGCTGCTCGGGCGCTGCAACGCGCATGCCACTGCCCCCTCGGGGCACACATTGGTCTCGTCAAACGCATTCCGGCAGAAGCCGGCATGGGCGGCGGATCGTCGGACGCGGCAACCACCCTGCTCGCGCTCAACCGCTTGTGGCAACTCGGGCTCACGCGGGCCCAGTTGCTTGCACTGGCGGCACCCTTGGGGGCTGATGTCGCTTTTTTTCTTGGAGGCACCAACGCCTGGGTCGAGGGGATTGGCGAGCGCCTGACTCCGCTTGTTGGCGCGGCGGCTCTGCCGACGCAGCGCTTTGTCGTCGTAAAACCAAAGGCCGGTCTGCCCACCGCGACAATTTTTTCGCGATTGTTGGCGCAAGACTATTCCGCCAATGCTACAATTTCAGGCTTTGCTGCAGACCCCTTCGGTTTTGGCCGAAACGACTTGCAGAGCATTGCGCAAGCGCTGTGCCCCGAAGTGTCCCAAGCCCTCGACTGGCTCAAGACCCAGGGATTGCATGGCAGAATGACGGGCTCTGGAAGTGCGGTGTTTGCAGCCGCATCGCACGCCGTTTCTCTACCCGCGCCACCCGGCGCATGGCAGGTCAAGGTTTGCGATAATCTGTTGGTTCACCCACTGACAGATTGGGCATCGGAATAAGTTTGGGTATGCAGCCACCTTGGTTGCACACCTGTGTAGGGGAGTCGCCAAGCTGGTTAAGGCACTGGATTTTGATTCCAGCATGCAAAGGTTCGAATCCTTTCTCCCCTGCCAAATGCTTGTCCGCACCACGGACAATATCTTCTAAAAGCTGAGATGCTCATGCAGGCCAACCACCCCGATTTCATGGTGTTCACCGGCAACGCCAATCCGCAGCTTGCCGCTGAAATTGCACAGCATCTCGGCATCGGCCTCGGCGCCGCCCATGTGGGGCGTTTTTCCGACGGCGAAGTCACGGTAGAGATCAAGCAAAACGTGCGTGCGCGCGACGTTTTCGTCGTGCAATCCACCTGTGCGCCGACCAACGACAGCCTGATGGAACTGCTGATCATGGTCGATGCGCTCAAACGCGCTTCCGCCGAACGCATCAGCGCCGTGATCCCCTATTTCGGCTATGCCCGGCAAGACCGCCGCCCGCGCTCGACGCGCGTGCCGATCAGCGCCAAGGTTGTGGCCAACATGCTGCAAGCCGTCGGCGTGGCCCGCGTGCTGACCATGGACTTGCACGCCGACCAGATTCAGGGCTTCTTTGACATTCCGGTCGACAATATTTACGCGTCACCCGTTTTGCTGGGTGACCTGCGCCAAAAGGACTACCACGACCTGATCGTCGTCTCACCCGACGTGGGCGGCGTGGTACGCGCACGGGCGCTGGCCAAGCAGCTCAACTGCGACCTGGCCATCATTGACAAGCGCCGTCCCAAGGCCAACGTGTCAGAAGTGATGCATGTCATTGGTGAGATCGAAGGGCGCAACTGCGTCGTCATGGACGACATGATCGACACCGCCGGCACCTTGGTGAAAGCGGCCGAAGTGCTCAAAGAGCGCGGCGCCAAACAGGTCTACGCCTACTGCACGCACCCTATTTTTTCCGGCCCGGCGATCGAGCGCATCGCCCGCGACGACTCGCTGGACGCAGTCGTTGTGACCAACACCATTCCCTTGAGCGAGGCCGCACGCGCCTGCCCCAAGATTCGCCAGGTTTCCGTGGCCCCGTTGTTCGCCGAAACGATTCAGCGCATTGCCCGCGGGGACTCGGTCATGAGTTTGTTCTCGGATCAGGAAAATCTTTTTTAGATTTCTACAGAATATTTTCTGATTCGGGGCAAGAAGCCGGGCGGCCCAACAGGCGGCCCACCAACCAACCGGAAGTGACACTGGTCGCGGTGCACTTCATTTCGGAGATAAACATGAACTTCGTCGCTTTTGAGCGCGCCAAGCAAGGTACGGGTGCGAGCCGCCGTCTGCGCAATTCAGGCCGCACGCCCGGTATCGTCTACGGTGGTACCGCCGAACCCCACGCCATCGAGCTGGACCACAACGCCCTCTGGCACGCCCTCAAGAAGGAAGCCTTTCATTCGAGCGTGCTCGAAATGGAACTGGCTGGCGCCAAGAGCAAAGTGCTGTTGCGCGATGTGCAGTACCACCCTTACAAGCAGCTGGTCCTGCACGTGGACTTCCAGCGCGTGGACGCCAAAACCCGTTTGCACATGAAAGTGCCACTGCACTTCACCAATGCGGACGAATCGCCTGCCGTCAAGGTCGACAAGTGCACGGTCAACCCTGTGATGACCGAGCTGGACGTCACCTGCATGCCTTCCGAGCTGCCCGAATTCATCACCGTGGATTTGATCGAGCTGAAGAAGGGCACGTCGCTGCACTTGAAAGACATCAAGTTGCCCAAGGGCGTGAGCGCTGTGACCAAGGGTTCTGCCAACAACCCGGTCGTGGTTTCGGCCATCGCCCCGCTGGTGATTGTCGAAGCGCCCGCCGCCGACGCTGCAGCTGCCGACGCCGCTCCTGCCAAGGGCAAGGGCAAAAAGAAGTAACTTGCTTCCCGTCACAGGCCATTCGCGGTCTGCAGCCCTCAGCGGCCCACCCTGTGTGGGCCGTTTTCGTTTCCGGTTGCGCTGATAGCGCTTGTAACGCCGCAGATAATCCTACGCATGATCAAACTGGTGGTTGGCCTGGGCAATCCCGGCCCGGAATACGAGACAACACGCCACAACGCGGGCTTCTGGTGGGTGGACGCACTTGCGCGCGAACTCAATGTGCAACTGCTGCCCGAGCGCAGCTACTGGGGCTTGGCAGCGCGCGCCGCGGTGCAGGGCCAGCCGGTGTGGCTGCTGCAGCCGCAAACCTTCATGAACCTCTCAGGCAAGTCGGTGGCTGCGCTGGCGCGCTTCTTCAAGATCGCGCCGGAAGAAGTGCTGGTGGTGCACGACGAGCTGGACCTGCAACCCGGCCAGGCCAAGCTCAAGCGCGGTGGTGGACACGCCGGCCACAACGGGCTGCGCGATATTCACGCCCAGCTCGGCACGGGCGACTACTGGCGCCTGCGCATCGGGATCGGCCACCCCGGCGACCGGGACGACGTGGCAAGCTGGGTGCTCAAACGCCCGCCGCTGGAGCAGCGCAGCTTGATTGAGGACAGCATTGCGCACTCGCTAAAAGCCTGGCCCGCCCTGCTCGCCGCCGACATGGACAAGGCGGCCCAGCAGATTCACACGACCAAGCCGCCCAGGCCCAAGCCGCCACGGCCGGTGGAGCCCGCTTGACACTATGTTTTTGATAGCTTTTAGCGCTTACGGAATGTGCGCTGGAGGCTGTTTCTAATAAAACTTTGGGTGCGCCGGTGGGTTGTGACCGCTGCGCCTGAAGTTCCGGGATTGGGGTCTGAGCACGAGTTTCCATCGTTTCGGGCCTTGCTGCTCGCAACGAGCGCGGCCAAAGCCAGCGGCAGCCGTGCAAGGGCCGCCCCGCCGCACTGGCTGCGTCCCCCTTCCCGAATCGCGCAGCGATTCGAGAGAAGGGGCTGAGCGCCGCGGCTCCAAGCCTGCCTGCGCAGGCTTGGACGTGCGCGAAGAGCAGCCGCCTCTGGCGGCCGCACGGAGCATGGCAGCGCCTCAGGAGGATGTCTGGGCCTCCTGCAATCGCTGAAATTTCTGCCACAGCGTTTCGCGGCTTTCCACATGCTGGGCGTCCACGGGAATGCAGGCCACCGGGCAGACCTCGACGCACTGGGGCTGGTCAAAGTGGCCGACGCACTCGGTGCACTTGTGCGGGTCGATCTCGTAAATTTCGGGCCCCATGGTGATCGCCTGATTCGGGCATTCCGGCTCGCAGACGTCGCAGTTGATGCATTCGTCGGTAATCCTCAAAGCCATGGCCGTCCTTCTTGGGTGATCTCGGGCTTCGCTGGGCCCGGACCGGTGATTATCCCGCGCGGGCCAACCCACTACAGCGTGTGCTGGCTTTGAGCCAAGTGAAGGCGTTAAGCTCTCGAGCGCGCGCTGCGCTCCCCACCTGCATCCGCCCCCTCCATGCGCCTGTTTCTCCTGCGACGCTTCATCACCTTGCTGCTGACCCTGGCGGCCGCTTCGGCTGTGGTGTTTGTGGTGCTGGAGGTGCTGCCCGGCAACGCAGCGCAGACCATGATGGGCCCGGATGCGTCGCCCGAAGCCGTAACGGAGCTGGCGCGCCAGTTGGGGCTGGACCAGCCCGCCTGGCAGCGCTACGGTGCCTGGCTGCAAGGCCTGCTGCATGGCGACATGGGCGAGAGCTACGCCTACGGCAGCCCGGTCGGCGAGCTGGTGGCCGAACGGCTCACCGTCACGGTGCCGCTGGCCCTGATGGCCATGGTGCTGGCCAGCGTCGCAGCGCTTTTGGCGGGCATGTTCGCCGCTTCGCGCCACAACCGGGCGGGCGACGTGGGCACCATGGCGCTGGTGCAGCTGGGTATTGCGGTGCCGAACTTCTGGTTGGCGATCTTGCTGATTCTGCTGTTTGCCGTGCATCTGCAATGGCTGCCAGCGGGCGGATTTCCGGGCTGGAGTGCACTGGACGGTGGCAGCGTATGGCCGGCGCTGCAGGCATTGCTGCTGCCTGCCATCTCGCTGGCGGTGGTGCAGGGCGCCATCCTGGCGCGCATCACGCGCTCGGCGGTGCTGGACGTGCTGCGCGAGGACTTC
>JAUCDU010000012.1:0-16902 GCA_034674825.1 Giesbergeria sp. | reverse complement strand
AGATCACGGAGTAGCGCAGATTGCTATCCAATATGTAGCTTGATACGCAATCCAGATGAGCCCTGATCGCCTTTTTCTATCAAACTTTTCGTGAATCGCCTGCGGTGAAGATATTCCAGCGCGAGCAGCGCTCCCTCTTTGGCGAAATTCTCGACTGGATGCTCACGCCGCTGCTGCTGCTGTGGCCGATCAGCCTGGCGCTCACCTGGCTGGTGGCGCAGGGCATTGCCAACAAGCCGTTTGACCGCGCGCTGGAATACAACGCCCAGGCGCTGGCGCAGCTGGTGACGGTCAGTCGTGGCAAGGCACAGTTCAACCTGCCGCAACCGGCCAGCGAGATCCTGCGCGCCGACGACTCTGACAGCGTGTATTACCAGGTCACCGCGCCTGGCGGTGAGCTGCTCTCAGGCGAGCGCGATCTGCCGCCGCCCCCACAGGGAGAAAAGCCCGCCAGCGGCGACGTGCGGCTGCGCGACGCCGAACTGCGCGGCATCGACATTCGCATCGCCTACATCTGGGTGCGCCTTGCGTTGCCGGGCGGACCGCTCGCCTTGGTGCAGGTGGCCGAAACCCGCGAAAAGCGCAGCGTGCTCGCGACGGAGATCATCAAGGGCGTCATGCTGCCCCAGTTCGTCATCCTGCCGCTGGCGGTGCTCTTGGTGTGGCTCGCGCTGGCGCGCGGCATCCAGCCCTTGAACCAGCTGGAAGAGCGCATCCGCGCACGCAGAAGCGACGATCTGTCACCGCTCGATGACAAAACCGTGCCGCTGGAAGTCGCGCCGCTGGTGGCTTCGGTGAACGACCTGCTCAGGCGATTGAACGACTCGCTTGCGACGCAAAAGCGCTTTCTGACAGACGCTGCGCACCAGCTCAAGACGCCGCTCGCCGGCCTGCGCATGCAGGCCGATCTGGCGCAGCGCGAGGGCACCAGCACCGAGGAGCTCAAACGCTCACTGGAGCAGATCGGGCGCTCGAGCATCCGCGCGACCCACAGCGTGAACCAGCTTCTCGCGCTGGCCCGCGCCGAGAGCAGCAAAGCCCAGCTCGGCTTGTTGCCTTGCGACCTGGCGCAGATCACGGTCGATGTGGTGCGGGACGCCATCTCGCGCGCGCTGGACAACAACATTGACCTTGGCTACGACGGCGCCCAGCCTGGCGCGCCCGGCGTGCACATGCTGGGCAACCCCACCCTCTTGCACGAGCTGGTGCGCAATTTGGTGGACAACGCCATCAAGTACACCCCCTCCACGCCGGAGCAACCCGGAATGGTCACGGCGCGCGTGCTGGCCGACACCTTCGGTCGCGTGCTGGTCGTGCAGGTGGAGGATTCAGGCCCCGGCGTGCCCGAGCCCGAGCGTGAACTGATCTTCCAGCCGTTTTACCGGGCACTCGGCAACGAGGCCGACGGCTCCGGCCTGGGCCTGCCCATCGTGCAGGAAATTGCCCGCCAGCACGGCGCCAGGATCGTGGTGGAGGATGCGCACCCGGGCGCCAATCCGCCGGGCGCGTGCTTCAGCGTACGCTTTGCGGCGCTTGAAGTTGTCAGATCGTGATCGCCTGACGCCCCAAAACATACTACCAATTGGATAGCTACAGAGGCTTATTCAGTAAGCGCTGGAAGCCATTTCTTCTATAAATTCAGCTGCAAGACCGCAAGTTCTTGCCAGCCAACGCGCCGCGCAATTCCTCCACCTGACTGCGCAATTTCGCATCTGCCTGGGGCAGGCGCAGCATGAAGCCTGGCATATCGAGGCGTTCTTGCACCACGCGCGCGGAGCGCACCCCCTTGGCGGCCAGGTTGGCGAGGCCGCGCTGGGCCGCCTCTTCGGTGGCAAAGCGCCCCAGCGACAGGCCGGGCTCAAGTGCTGCATTCGGCCGGTCGTAGGCAATGTTGAGTTCGCGCAGCTCGGCGCGCTTCTTGGCAAGCTGGTCGGGATCGGAAAAGCGGCCCATGTACACCATCCAGCGCCCGGGCAGCGTCGCTGGTTCCAGCTGCCAACTGCCCGCGGGCAGCGCGCTGGCGGCGCGGCGCAGCGTTTCCGCCTGGGCGGCGTCGAAGATGCCGGCCTGCAGACATTCGCCTTCGGATGCGAGCGCAGCCGTCTCCAGCGCGCGTGGCGCAGAAGCATCGGTTGCCGGCGCGAGCGATTCAGGCGCTACCGGCTCTGGTGGTGTGGGCCCAGGGGCAGGCGCGCTCACGGGAGCGGGCGCCGCAGGCTTGTCCGTCTTGGGCACCAGCACTTGCAGCAACTCGGGGCGAATCTGGTGCGCCAGGCGTTGCGGCTCAGCCTGCTCGCGCGGGGCCAGCCCCCAGTCGCTCAGCAGCCCCTGCGACCACGCGTAATAAGCCCCATTGGCAAGCAAAAGCAAAAGTACGAGTGCGCGAAGCATGGCTTTCCCAAATAACGGAATCGTCTGAAAACTAAGGTCTGTTCACAGACCCTGAGGTGTCGGCACCGGTCGCACCGAGACTTCGGCGGTACTGACTTCGAACGCGCCGGTGGCGGCGCGCACCTGCAGGGCGCCGTCGTCGCCGACACCATCGGCCAAACCTTCGCGTCCGTCCGACAAGCGCACGCACCGGCCGGCCAGCGCATCGCGTGCTGCGAACTGCGGCACCAGCGGCGCAAAGCCGCGGTGCGCAAAGGCTTGCAGCGCGTCTACCAGGGGCGGAACAACGCGGGCCAGCGCCATCGGCGCGTCCCAGCGGTCATCGAGTTCGTGCAGGCATCCGGCCGGCATCGACAGGCCCTGGCTGCTGCGCGGCGTCACATTCAGCCCGACGCCCGCCACCACCCAGCGCGCTGCGTTGCCGGCAGGACCCGGCGCCAGCAGGCTGGCGGTTTCCACCAGAATACCGCCGAGCTTGCGCTCTGGCCCCACGCCACTTTGCAGCCACAAATCGTTCGGCCACTTGAGTCCAATGCGCGGCTCGCGCCCACCGCGCGGTGGCGGCATGGGCTGCAGGCTTTGCGCCACGCTCAGGCCGACTGCGAGCGAGAGCCCCGACCAGCTCTGCGGCGCCAGCGGCAACGCCAGCGAAAACGTCAGTGCTGCGCCCGGCGCCTCGCCCTCGCTGTGCCAGACCCGCCCCATGCGCCCACGCCCTGCGGTCTGCGCCAGCGCGACCAGCAGCAGTGGTTCGCTCTGCCCGGCGCGCAGGCGCCGCAGGCATTCGCTGTTGGTGGAATCGACCGTGGCGAGCAGCTCGGCGGTGAAACCGGGCAGACGCGGCGCAAGCGCCTGCCACAAATCTTCCAGCGGCCAGCGCAGCAACGCGCTCACCTGCAGCGCTCCGCGTCCCGCACAGGCGCTGCGTTCATGCGCCTTCCCGCACCGAGCGGGGCTTGCGCGCCTTGGTGGGTTCGGCTGCCTTGGCAGGCTTGGCGGGTTTGCCCGGCTTGCCAAGGGGCGCCGGCGCACGCGCACCGCGCTTGGGCGCGAGCAGGGTGCCGCGGCAGTTGGCAGCGCCGCACCAGCAGGGGTATTCGGCTTTGAGTTTGGGCGTATAGCGCTCCTCGATGATCAGGCCGTAGTCGTAGTTCAGCTCTTCGCCGGCTGCAATGTTGCGCAGCGCGGTGATGAAGATGCGGCCGTCCTGCTCGTCGGCAAAACAATTGGGGTCGCAGCTGTGGTTGATCCAGCGCGACGAATTGCCCCCGAACTTTGCGTCGATGACCCGGTCTTCATCGACATGGAAATAGAAGGTGTGGTTGGGCTGCAGCGGGTCGTGCGGGTGCCGGTCCTGTGCTTCTTGCCAGCCAATCACTTGGCCGGTGTATTCAATCAGCACCTCGCCTTCGGCGATATCCTGCACCGCGAACACGCCCTTGCCGTGCACGCCCGAGCGGCGGGTCTGAAGGCGGCGACCGGAAGGGGCTGCGGGCACGGTGCTTGAAGGCATGGCAAAACTTCTGTTACTTTGAATGTGCACACCTGCGCGTGCGCGTGTACGCGCGAGGCAACCAGATTGTAGAAGCGTGCGTGGCCCCTCCCGGCCACGGCGTCCAAAGCGAAACCCATGAGCAAAACCCTCGTCATTGCAGAAAAACCCTCCGTCGCACAAGACATCGTGCGCGCCCTCACCCCGGTGGCGGGCAAGTTCGAGAAACACGACGAACACTTTGAAAACGACCAGTACGTCGTCACCAGCGCGGTCGGCCACCTGGTCGAGATCCAGGCGCCGGAGGAATTCGACGTCAAGCGCGGCAAATGGAGCTTTGCCAACCTGCCGGTGATTCCGCCGCGCTTTGACCTCAAACCCGTGGACAAAACCAAGACGCGCCTGAACGCCGTCGTCAAGCAGGCCAAGCGCAAGGACGTGACGCAACTCATCAACGCCTGCGACGCGGGCCGTGAGGGCGAGCTGATCTTCCGCCTCATCGAGCAGTACGCTGGTGGCGCCAAGCCGCTGGGCAAACCCGTTAAACGTTTGTGGCTGCAGTCGATGACGCCGCAGGCGATTCGCGACGGCTTTGACAAGCTGCGCAGCGACGAACAGATGCAGGGCCTGCACGACGCCGCGCGCAGCCGCTCCGAGGCCGACTGGCTGGTCGGCATCAACGGCACGCGCGCCATGACGGCGTTCAACTCGCAAGGCGGCGGCTTCTTCCTGACGACCGTGGGCCGGGTGCAGACGCCTACGCTCTCGCTGGTGGTCGAGCGCGAAGAGAAAATCCGCAAATTCATCAGCCGCGACTACTGGGAAATCCACGGCACCTTTGCCGCCCAAGCCGGCGACTACCCCGGCAAGTGGTTTGACCCGGCGTGGAAGAAGAACCCCGAGGACGCCGAGCAGCGCGCCGACCGCGTGTGGTCGGAAGCACAGGCGCGGGCCATTGCCGACGCCTCGCGCGGCCAGAGCGCCACCGTCACCGAAGAAAGCCGCCCCACCACGCAGGCCGCTGGCCAGTTGTTTGACCTGACCAGCCTGCAGCGCGAAGCCAACGGCAAGTTCGGCTTCTCGGCCAAAACGACGCTGTCTCTGGCGCAGTCTTTGTATGAGCGCCACAAGGCTCTCACCTACCCGCGTACCGATTCGCGCGCCCTGCCCGAAGACTACGTGCCGGTGGCCAAGCAGACCTTCGAGATGCTGGCGGACAGTGGCATGGCGCACCTGGCGCCGCACGCCCGCACCGCGCTGGATGGCAACTACGTGCGCCCGAACAAGCGCATTTTTGACAACGCGAAGGTGAGCGATCACTTCGCCATCATCCCAACGCTGCAGGCGCCCAGCGGTTTGTCCGAAGCCGAACAGAAGCTTTACGACCTGGTGGTGCGCCGCTTTATGGCGGTGTTCTTCCCGAGCGCCGAATACCTGGTCACCACGCGCATCAGCAAGGTAGAGCAAGGTGCCCAAGCGCACCACTTCAAGACCGAAGGCAAGGTGCTGGTCAAACCCGGCTGGCTTGCCATCTACGGCAAGGAAGCGGCGGATGAAGTGCAGGACGCCAAGGAAGGCGACAAGGGCCAGAACCTGGTGCCGGTGCAGCCGGGCGAGAAGCCGTTGGCCGATCAGGTCGATGCCAAAGGCCTCAAAACCAAGCCGCCGGCGCGCTATTCGGAAGCCACACTGCTGGGCGCCATGGAGAGCGCCGGCAAGCAGGTGGAAGACGAAGACATGCGCGAAGCCATGCAGGAAAAAGGCCTGGGCACGCCAGCCACCCGCGCTGCCACCATCGAAGGCCTGCTGGCCGAGAAGTACATGCTGCGCGAAGGCCGCGAGCTGATCCCGACCGCCAAGGCGTTCCAGTTGATGACGCTGCTGCGCGGCCTGGAAGTCAAGGAACTCTCGCGCGCCGATCTGACGGGCGAGTGGGAATACAAGCTCGCGCAGATGGAGAAAGGGCTACTCTCACGCGACACCTTCATGCAAGAGATTGCCGCCATGACCGAGCGCATGGTGAAGAAGGCCAAGGAGTACGACCGCGACACCATTCCGGGCGACTACGCGACGCTGGCGGCGCCCTGCCCCAACTGCGGCGGTGTGGTGAAGGAGAACTACCGCCGCTACGCCTGCGTGGGCAAACCCGGTGCACCGGGAGCCGCCGATCAAGTCGGCGGGGAGGCCTGCGGCTTCTCATTTGGCAAATCACCGGCCGGCCGTACCTTCGAGCCGCAAGAGGCCGAGCAACTGCTGCGCGAGCGCAAGATTGGCCCGCTGGACGGCTTTCGTTCCAAGGCCGGCTGGCCGTTCACGTCTGAGATCGTGCTCAAGTACGACGACGAGGCGCACAACTACAAGCTTGAGTTCGATTTCGGCGACGCCAAGAACGAGGAAACCGGCGAACTGGTGGAATTTACCGATCCCGCCTTGGGCGCCTGCCCCATTTGCGGCGCAGAAGTGCACGAGCATGGCAACAACTACGTCTGTGCCAAGGCGGTGCCGACCGCAGCGCAACCGGTGCCCAGCTGCACCTTCAAGAGCGGCAAGATCATCCTGCAGCAGCCGGTTGAGCGTGCGCAGGTGGAAAAGCTGCTCGCCACCGGCAAAACCGACCTGCTGGACAAGTTCGTCAGCATGCGCACCCGCCGCGCCTTCAAGGCGCACCTGGCCTGGGACGCCGAAGCCGGTAAAGTGAACTTCGAGTTCGCTCCGAGCAAGTTCCCGCCGCGCAAGTCAGCCGCCGGCGGCACTACCAAAACTGTAGCTGCTGGCGCAGGTGGAAAGAGCGCTAGCGCCCTAAAAGGCGTGAAAAAACCAGCCGCAGCCAAGAAAGCCCCAGCCAAGAAGGCTGCCGCCAAGACACCACGCAAACCCGCCGCCGGCAAGGCCCCGAGCGAGGCGCTGGCTGCCGTCATCGGCACCGAGCCCGTCGCCCGCCCCGCCGCCGTCAAGAAGCTCTGGGAGTACATCAAGGCGCACGACCTGCAGGACCCGAAAGACAAGCGCACCATCGTCGCCGACGACAAGCTGCGTGCCGTGTTTGGCAAGGACCGCGCCGGCATGTTCGAGCTCGCTGGCCTGTTGGGCCCACATCTGGGCTAACCCAATAAACGCCCGAACCTGCCATGCGCAGCCCCAAGGAACGCGCCTTCTGGACGGCTCTGGCCGTGGTGCTGGTGCTGGCCGCTGCCACCGCCTGGTGGACGGCAGAGCGCTGGACACCGCTGGCAGAGCCCTTCGCCAAGCAGACCTGGCGCAAGCTCACGCGCCCCGGCCCTTTGCCCGGCAAAGAGGGCGCGAATGCCGCGGCGCGAGCACAGAAAGGCGCGGACACCGCGCCTGCCCCGCCGCCCCCGCGCAAATGCGTGCAAGGTGGCCGCACCGTGTACACCGACCAGCCCTGCCCGCCGGGCAGCAGCGAGCAGCCGCTGGACCCGGCTGTCAGCGTGCTGCCCCAGTGAAGCCTGACCCGACGAGGCTGACGCAGGGCCCCGCTGATACGATAGCCGCCATGTCGTCGCACGTGCCAGCCCGCAAACCCGTCTGCTCCCGCAGCTGCGTGCGCCTGCGCCCGGTCGTGCTGCACCGCGAGATCTGGCCGTACAAACCGGTCGCACATTCCTCCGCCCGGCGATTCGCACCTTTCCCCCAACACACGCGCACACCTTCCATCGCCGGGCACAGCCCCAGCGCGATGGCGGCCGACATACGTCCCTGATGACAGGCGTGTCTGGCCGCTCCCTTCAGGAGAAGCGCCATGCCACCCACCCCTGCCCTCAATAGCCCCGCCGGTACACCGGCGTCTTTCCCCACCGCTTTCGCCAAGGGCGGCGCCAGCATGGAGTTCACCCGGCAGTTCCTGCGCGCGAAGAACCCGTGCGCCAACGGCTTTCGCTGGTTCAGCCGCAACGTGCAGGACGGCAGCGGCTACCAGGAGGCTCTGGACACGCTGGTCCAGGCCGGTCGCGTGGACGACGCCTGCTGGCTGCTGGCGCAGTTTGGCCCGACGCAGGACGTGCTCACGCTGGATGCGCTGGAAGCCGACGCCATCGTGTTTGCCGGCACGCTCGAAATTCGCGGCAACATCGACGCCGAAACCGTGGTGCACGCGGGCGGCTCCATTCGCGCCGGCGGTGGCTTGCGCGCTGGCGGCAACGTCACAGTTGGCGGTGACATCCGTGTGGACGGAGGCCTGCGGACCAGCGGCGCCTTGCAAGCGGGCGGCCATGTGCGCGCGGAGTGGGGCATCGAGGTCGAGGGCGACACGACCTGTGGCGGCGATTTGCGCGCCGGCTGGGACCTCGTCTGCGGCGGCCGTCTGCAGATTCAGGGCAGTGGCCACATCGGGCAGGACCTGCTGGCTCACGGCGCGGTGGAATGCGCCAAGGGCTTGCGCATTGGCGGGCACCTGACCGGGCGTGAGAGCCTGCGCGCCGCGCAGGGCATTTTGGTGGGCGGCGCGATCAGCGGCGTCGTGCATCTGGAGGCCGGCTGGGGCATCAAGGCCGGAGAGTCGATCCGCGCGCAAGGCGCCATCAAGGTCGGCGAGACGCTCTCGGCCGGTCCGGAAATTTCCCCCGGCGCCGGCTATGGCGTGTTTGCCGGGCTCAACGTGCAGGAAGAGGCATGGCCCGCCAGCGGGCAGGTGTGGTCGCCTGAGCGGCCCGAAGGGCTGCGCAGCGGTTTGTGGATGGGGCCAAGCGCCCTCTAAGGAGAATGCGAGCCGTCTGGCCGCAAGCTCCGAGCGCAGGATGGCGTGCGCAGTAGCCTGCGGGACGGCAATCAGCGCCCGCTTGCGCTACGCTTGGCTCCCATGCAAACACCCGATTTCCGTCCGAACGCCGCACCCTCCGAATCCACGCGCTCGCTGCCGCTTGCCGGCGCCAGCAACTTTCGCGACCTGGGCGGCTACACCGGCGCGGAGGGCCGCCAAGTCGCGTGGCGGCGCATCTTTCGCTCCGACCACCTGGCGGCGCTGACGCCCGACGACCAGGCACGGCTGGCCGCGCTGGGCATCGCCCGCACGGTCGACTTCCGGGGCGAGCGCGAACGCGCGCAGCTGGCGTATCTGCTGCCTGCGGTTGAGCACCATCAGCTGGCGATCGAGCCCACAGTGGTGCAGCGCGCGATTGAACTGCAGCGCGAAGGCCGCGCCCTGACGGCGCAGGACGCGGTGGCGCTGATGCAGGAAACCTACCGCGGTTTCGTGCACGAGAACGCGCCGCGCTTTGCCGAGTTCTTTCGCATCCTGCTGGCCAAGGACGCGCCGCTGGTGTTCCACTGCACAGCCGGCAAAGACCGCACCGGCTTTGCCGCAGCGCTCATCCTGCTGGCGCTCGGCGTGCCGCGCGACGTGGTGATGCGCGACTACCTGCTGACCAACGAGCTGTACCGCCGCCCCGCTGCGGCCACTGGCCATGCCTCGGAAGAAGTACTGTCCGTGCTCTGGCGCGTACAGCGCGAGTTTCTGGACGCTGCGCTGCACAAGGTGGACGAGGACTACGGCAGCGTGCAGACCTATCTGGTGGATGTCATCGGGCTGGACGCCAGCGCACAGCGCGAGCTGACGGCGCGCTACCTGCAAGCGCCGGCTGCGTAAGCTTGGACGGCGCTGCCGCCTTCTCTGGCATCAGAGCCCCCTGAGGGCCCGATGCTCAATCGTTCGCCAGCAACCGCGCGGGGACACGGATGGGCATGCCCAGCACGATCTGCGCCATGCCCTTGCCCAGCGAATCGTTGCGCAAGGTGGCCATGCCACCACCGCCCAAGGCCTTCTCGCAGACAAAGTTGAACGCGTCTATGCCCGGCACCTCGTAGCGCGTCACCGGGCCTTCGACCAGATGGGCCAGCCACGCGGCCACCGCCTGCTCGGTGAGCTGCGCGCGCAGCACCGGCAGCAAGTCCGGGCGGCGCGCAATGATGCCGATGTTCGAAATGTCGCCCTTGTCGCCGCTGCGCCCGAAGGCAAGGCGAATCAGGGGCACCTCGATGCTGTCTGCGACGTCAGCGCTCACAACTGCTTCTTCCGGCGCTGCTGGCGCTGTGGTTGGCGCTATCGCCGCACGCGCCGCATCCGCGCTGCCGGCGGGCACCGCAATGTCGGTGCTCGTCCCGTCCAGGTGCACGACCGGCTGCACGCGCGACTTTTCGAGCAGGAAGGCGTACTGGCGAATCGACGGCGATGCGCTGGCACGTCCGCCGCCAAAGCCCGTGGTACCGGGCGACCACGAAGTGCCCGCAGGCGCCACCTCGCGTGACAGCAATTGCAAGGCCTCCTTGCGCACATGCGTTGCCGAGAGACGCAGCACCACTTCGCGCGACTGCGAAGCCCGCGCATGGGGCCCATAGCAAGACTCGGTGCCGATGATCTCGATGTTGGTCTCGGTGTAGGGCTCCCAGCCGTTTTCCTGGAACAGCTCAGAGGTCCGGGTGAGAATCGCTTCGGCGGTGCGCTGCGCCTTGGCGGCCGCGTCAAAACCGACGATGGTCAGCTGCGCCGACGTCTTGAACCCCTCCATGTAGGTCGCGCTGACCTTGTAGCTGTCTGTTGGAGCACGACCACGCGCCCCCTTGACCTCAACCCGGTGCTCGCCCACCTGCGCCATCTGTACCTGCGTGAAGTTGCACACCACATCCGGCAGCAGGTAGGCCGCCGGGTCGCCGATTTCGTAGAGCATTTGCTCGCCCACCACCGCAGGCACCACCTTGCCGCCGGTGCCGGCCGGCTTGGTCACCACGAAAGCGCCGTCCTGCTGGCACTCGACGATGGGGTAGCCGATGTGGGCCCAGTCGGGCACGGTGTCCCAGTCGGTGTGCAGGCCGCCGGTGGCCTGGCAACCGCACTCCAGAATGTGGCCCGCCAGCGAACCCGCCGCGAGCTGGTCGTACGCGTCGGCGGCCCAGGCATATTCGTGCATCAGGATGCCCAGCGTGACGGCCGAGTCCACGCAGCGCCCGGTGATGACGACCTGGGCACCGGCATCCAGCGCCGCCTTGACCGGCAGCGCGCCGAGGTAGGCGTTGGCGGTCAGCACCTTGGCCGGCAGCGCGGCGCCCGATTGCAGTTCGCGCACCGGTGGGTCGGCGTCGCGCAGGCCCGGGATGAGCGGCAGCACATCGTCGCCCGTCACCACGGCAATGCGCAGCGGCACGCCCAGCTCTGCGGCCAGCGCCGCCAGCGCGTCCGCGCAGCCTTGGGGATTGACTCCGCCGGCGTTGCTGACGACCCGGATGCCCTTGTCCACCACCTGGCGCAGCACCGAACGCATGGCCACGGTGACAAAGTCGGTGGCGTAGCCCAGCTCGGGCTTTTTCAGCCGGGCACCGGCCAGGATGGACATGGTCAGCTCGGCCAGGTAGTCGAACACCAGATAGTCGACCTGCTCGCTCGCCACCAGCTGCGGCGCGCCCACGCTGCTGTCGCCCCAGAAGCCACTGGCGCCGCCTATGCGCACGGTTTTGTTGTGTGCCGCCATGTCAGTTTCCCGTCCACACTGGTTTGCGTTTTTCCTTGAACGCGGCCAGGCCCTCAACCGCATCGTCGGTGGCAGCGACCAGACCGATCTGGCCTTCCATGAAGCACATCGATTCTTCAAACGACATCGATTCAATGGCGTAGGTGGCGTACTTGCCCCGGCGAATCGCCGCCGGAGAACGATCGGCAATTTGGCCCACCAAGGTGGCGGTGGCAGCGTCGAGCTGATCGGCTGGCACCACCATGCTTACAAGGCCCATGTCAAGCGCCTCGGCAGCGCCTACCGGTTCGCCAGTGAAGCACATCTGCAACAGGCGCCGGCGCGGCACCACGTGCTGCAGCACCGAGAGCACCTGCATCGGATAGACGCCGACTTTCACTTCCGGCAAACCAAACAGCGCGTGGTCGGCTGCCACCGCGAGGTCGCAGATCGCCAGCAGGCCCATGCCACCCGCCATGCAGGTGCCGTTGACCTTGCCTACGATGGGCACGTTGGTGCGGCGCGCGGCGCGGAACAGCTCGGCAATCGCCATGCGCGGCTCGGCGTAGTCAAACTTGAACGAGTCGCCGGTGGCCAGGTCGGCGCCGGCGCAGAAGGCCTTGGTGCCGACAGCGGTGAGGACGATGGCACGCAGCTCCTTGTCGCTGTTGGCGCGCTCGATCTGTTCGCGAATCGCGTCGATCAGTTCGCCATTCAAGGCATTGCGCTTGTCCGGCCGGTTGATGGTGAGGGTCAGGACATGGCCGTCGCGCTCGACCAGCAGCTCTTGCTTGTTCATGGGGTTTCCTTGTCTTCGAATCTGGAATTAAGCGGGTGTTGGCGGCTTCGAGGCGCCAGCCCCTGTGAGGGCGGCAATCGCCGCGTCCGAGTAGCCGGCTTCGCGCAGCACCTCGTGCGTGTGCTCGCCAAGCGATGGCACGGCGCGCTGGTTCTGTGGCGTGGTGTCGGACCACTCGCTTGGCACGGCCATTTCGCGTATGCGGCCGACCACCGGGTGCACCGATTCGCGAAAAAAACCGGTGGCAGTCAGGTGCTCGTCCTCCAGCAGCGAATCAAAGGTGTGCATGGGAAACAGCGGAATCTCGGATTCCGGCAGCACCTCGCGCCACTCGGCGGCGGTGCGGTGCTTGAGTTCGTCCGCCACCATCTGGTACAGATCGTTGATGTGCGCGGTGCGGCTGCGGATGTCGGCAAAGCGCGGGTCGGTCTGCAACAGCTCCAGCTTGCCGACCGCTTTGAGGAAGGTCCGCCAGTGCGCGTCGGTATAGATCAGGCAGCAGACGTAGCCGTCCTTGGTCTGGTAGGGCCTGCGGTTGGGCGTCATCAGGCGCGGGTAGCCAAAATCGCCCTGGCTCGGCACAAAGGTGTTGCCGTACAGGTGGTCGCCAAGCACATAGGGCACCATGGTTTCGAACATCGGCACTTCAATGCTTTGGCCGCGCCCGGTCTGGCTGCGCGCGTACAACGCGGCCGAAATCACACCAAAGGCGTAGATGCCGACCGAGCGGTCGGCAATCGTCACCGGCAGGTAGCGCGGCACGCCGCCATTGCTGGGCGCCATCGCGGCAGCCAGCCCCGAGCCGGCCTGAATCATGTCGTCAAACGCGGCCTTGGCGGCGTAGGGGCCCTTCTGCGAGAAGCCGACCATGCTGACGTAAATGATGCGCGGGTTGGCCTTGGCCAGCGCCTCGTACCCCAAGCCAAGCCGCTGCATGGCAGCAGGCCGGATGTTGCTGGCGATGACGTCCGCCGTTTCGGCCAGTTTGAGCAGCGCCTGCACGCACTCGCGCTTCTTCAAGTCCAGCACGACGCTGCGCTTGTTGCGGTTAAGGCCGAGGAACAGCGGCCCCAGGCCCTGGTCGCCCTGCGGGCCGATATTGCGGGTCGAATCGCCTGCGGGCGCTTCGATCTTGATCACGTCCGCGCCGAGATCTCCCAGCAACTGCGTTGCCGAGGGCCCCATGAAGACGGTGGTCAGGTCCAGCACCCTGACGCCGCTCAAAGGCCCCGAGAACCCGCCCGCAGCTGCGTGCTGCTGCGCCTGCGCGGCGCTGGTGTTGCTGTTGCTGTTGCCTGACGTCACCATGGCTTACTCAGGCTTGATGCCGGCGCGCTTGAACGCAGCCTTGGCGCGCACGATTTCAGCGGCGATGAAATCGTTCATCTGCGCAGACGTCATCTGGGTGAAGTAATTCCCGTTCTCGCTGAGGTAGGCCTTGTATTCAGGCGTGCTAAAGAATTCATTGAAGGCGTCTTGCAGCTTGGCCAGCACCGGGGCGGGTGTGCCGGTTTTCACGAACAGGCCCGCCCAGCCCACGAGGTGGATATCGGGCAGCCCCGCCTCGCCCATGGTCGGCACATCCGGCAGCGCATCGACGCGCTTGGGCGCGGTGATCGCCAAGGCTTTGAGCGCTCCGGCCTTGATCTGCGGCATGCCGGCAGCAAGGTCCACCAAGGTGAAATCGACGTGCCCGCCAAGCAGGTCGGTCATCGATTGCGCGCTGCCCTTATACGGCACGTTGACGGTGTCCAGCTTGTTCTCGTGCTTGAACACTTCCATCGACATGATCTGGAACGAGCTGCCCGTGGCGCCAGAGTACTTGCCCGGGTTTTTGCGGATCAGTTCAACCAGTTCACCCGCGGTCTTGACGTTGAGCGCCGGCTTGGCGAGCAGCACCATGGGCGCGAACAAGCCGGGCGTTACCGGTGTGAAATCCTTGATGGGGTCGTACGGCAACTTCTTGAACAGCGCCGAGTTCACGCCGTGCGTGGTGCCGCCGGTGTAGACCAGGGTGTAGCCGTCGGCCGGCGAGCGCAGCACCTCTCCGAGCCCGATAAAGCCGTTGCCGCCGGGCTTGTTTTCAATGATGAAGTTCCAGCCGGTTTTCTCGGCAACCTTCTGTGTGAAATAGCGCACGCTGTTGTCGGTGCCACTGCCGGTGCCGTAGGGCACGATCACCCGAATCGGCTTGGAGGGGAAGGTGTCGGCCTGGGCGTACGCAGTGCCCACAGCCAGCAGGGCTGCGCAGGCAAGTGAGGCGGCGAGAGCGGTTCGGCGAAGCAGTGTCATGGTGTTGTCTCCTGTTGGTATTAGAAAGGCGGCGGCAGTGGTCAGCTCTGTGCTTGCGGCCACTTGAAACTTCCCGGCCGCTTGGCCAGAAAGTCCTGCACCGCTGCGGCGTGAAAGTCGCTGGAAAACGCCACGCCTTGCGCGGTGGCTTCGTACTCGATCATCGAACGCAAGTCCGACGACAAGGAGTTGTTGAGTGCGGTCTTGGTCATGGCAGTCGCCACCGGCGAAGCCTTGGCCAGCGCCTGGGCAATCTCCAGCGCACGCGCCAGCGCGCCGTCTTTGGGCACCACTTCCATGGCGATGCCCAGGTCAAGGGCCTCTTGCGCAGGCACTTCGCGGGCGCTCATCAGCAGCGCCTTGGCACGCTGCACGCCGACGATGCGCGGCAAGGTGTAGAGGCTGGCGCTGTCGGGCAGCAAGCCGACCTTGGCAAACGACATGCAAAAGCGCGCGGTTTCGCTGGCAATCACCATGTCGGCCAGCAGCGCCAAGCCAAAGCCGCCGCCAAAGGCGCAGCCTTCGACCGCCGCGATCACCGGTTTGTCGCAGGCGTAGAGCGTCTCGACGTTCTGCAAGGTGCTGCGCATGCGTGCGCGCCCGGCTTCGGCGGTGAGGCCGCCGGCGCCCATGGAGGTGATGTCGCCACCCGCACAGAAATGCCCGCCGCGCCCCGTGAGCACGATGGCGCGCACCGATTCGTCGGCGACGGCATCGGACACCATGCGTGCAAACGCTTGCCGCGCATCCATGTCCAGGCTGTTGCGCCGCTCCGGGCGGTTGAAGGCCAGAACCACGACGCTGCCGTGTCGTTCCATGTCCATGCCGAGTGCGTCTTGCGTGCTCATGTGGGTGTGCTCCTTGGGGTGTCATTGCACTTTAGAGGGCTGCTGCTTATGATGCAAGCGACCTTTACTCATCAGCAGACATGAGCAGAATTCATCTAAGCCGCATCGACCTCAACCTGCTCACGGTGCTGCAGCGCATCCACTCCGAAGGCAGCCTGACGCGCGCCGCCGAAACGCTGAACGTGACGCAATCGGCCGTCAGCCACTCGCTGCGCCGGCTGCGCGACATCCTGGCAGACCCCTTGTTCGTGCGCCAGGGCACGAACCTGGTCGCAACGCCGCTGATGAAGAGCCTTGCCGGCCCGCTGCACAAGGTGCTGCTGGAACTGGAAGACGTCGTCAACTGCGCTTCGGATTTCGACCTGAAAACCTCTTCACGGCGCTTTACCGTCGGCATGGACGAGCGGCTCGAAGTGTTTGGCCTGCCTTCGCTGGTCGCAGCGGCCTTGCCCGAGGCACCTGGCATCGAGCTGCGCTCGGTCAAGTTCACCATGGACAGCATGGAGTCGGGCCTGGGCAGCGGGGCGATGGACGTTGCCATCAGCGGGGGCGCCTTTGTCAGCCCGAATCTGCTGTGCGAAAAAGTAGCGAGCGACACCCTGGTCGTCATCGGTCGCGCCGGCCACCCGCTGCTCAAGGGCGGGCGCATCACGCTCAAGGCGTATCTCGGGGCCGAACATATCGCTGTCACCGGCTCGTCGGGCTTTCCTTCTGAAGAAGAGCTGGTGCTCACCCGCGCAGGCCTGAACCGCCGGGTGCGCGTGCGCACGCAGCGCTACATCGCCGCCTCCACCATCGTTTCGCGCTCAGACCTGCTGCTGAGCATGCCGGAGTTGTACGGCAAGGTGGTCAACCAGGCCGCGCGCAACACCATCGTGGCCTTGCCCAAACGCATTCCGACGGTGGACTACTTCATGCATTGGCACCGGTCGTCGGCCAACGACCAGGGCGGCATCTGGCTGCGCGAAGCTGTCACGCGCTCGTTTTCGGAGCCGAGCTACGCGGGGCTGTTTCTGGAGAGCTCTGCATAAGCCACTGGCAAAGCGGCCTGCTCCCGCACCCGCCAATACAGCCACCCCACGATCGACAGGTTCAGGAAAAGTGGCAAACCTCTGTCTGCGGCTCGCGCCCAATCTCGCATTGTTCTGGAAATGGAATCAGGCGCTGCAGAAACGAGCGGTCGTCCAAGGCATTGCGCCGCCCGTCGATCCAGCCCCAGCGAATAGCGGCAACCACGCTATCGTCCCAGGTGACGGAGGGCTGGCGTATTGATAATAAATTGATAGCTGCTAGCGCTTGCTGCACAAGCGCTAGAGACTCATTCCACCTAAAATATTGACCGAATCTGCCTTCGCGCCAGCACCAGTGCAGGGCGCTCGCGCATGGGGGCATTGCGCGGGGCTTGCCAGAATTGGGCCCAGTGCGGCGACACTGGGCGACGTTGCAAAGAAGCCGCAGATCGCAAGCCGAGCCGTACTCCCCGCAATGCGGCCAGGAGGAACAAGCTTGACGACTCTAACGCCGGCCTCGCCCCACCCCCACCCCTTCACGAAACCCACAGGAGCACCCCATGACCAGCGCTATGTACACCCACTCGGTTCCCGTCTTCAAGCAGATGCTGAC
>JAUCDU010000011.1:0-17171 GCA_034674825.1 Giesbergeria sp. | reverse complement strand
CCAAGTCGCAGCAGGAAAAAGACCGGGCAGCTGAAATTGCCCGCACCACCAAGCATGTGCGTGACGTACGCAACAACATCGTGGTTCGCCCATAAATCTGTCGCGTCAGAATAAAAAGCCCGCATCCAGCGGGCTTTTTCACGTTTGCGGGCCCTGTCGTGCCGGCTCGCTCAAGTCAGGTTCGGCGACGCCTGATCCCGCTTTTTTTGCATCAGGCGCTCCAGCACACCAGGCGAGACAAATTTTTCCACCTCGCCGCCGAGCAGCGCTATCTCGCGCACAAAGGTGCTGCTGATGAACTGGAACTTGTCGCCCGGTGTGAGGAACACAGTTTCCACCTCGGGCATCAGCGCGCGGTTCATGCCGGCAAGCTGGAATTCGTAGTCGAAGTCGGTCACGGCGCGCAGGCCGCGCACCATGGCTTTGCCATGGCTTTTAACGACAAAGTCGCGCACCAGTCCGTGGAAGCTGGCAACGCTCACCTGCGGATACGGCGCCACAGCCTCGCGCACCATGGCCAGGCGGTCGTCCAGGCTGAACAGGGTTTTCTTGTGGTGGCCCGCCGCCACCGCCACGATCACCGTGCCAAAGAGCTGCGTTGCACGCTGCACGATGTCTTCGTGGCCGAGCGTGATCGGGTCAAAGGTGCCTGGGTAGACGGCGATGACGTTTTTCTGGGTCATGGGCTTCTTTCAACTGCAGCGCACAGCGGCCGGTGCGCGGCCGTCCATTATGGAGGCCCCGCGCGGAAGCAGTCGAATGCCGGGATTTGTGCCAATTTGGCACTTAGCGCTTATCTGACAAGCGCGAACAGCTATATTTTTTGAAGCAGATGTGCGTGCACGGCACCAGCGCGCAGGTGCCGGTGCACGGCCAGGCCATGGGCAACCAGAGCCTCCTCGCTCCAGCGCTCAGGCGCTTCCAGGTAGATAAAGCCCTGCGGCGCCAGTGCCTGCGCGGCCGCCTGCAGCGCAGCGTCGAATACGGTGCTGCCAAACGGCGGGTCGAGGAACACAGCGTCCAGGCTGTCGGGGGCACTCTGGCGCAGCGCCGCCACACCGTCGCCGCGCTGCACGCGTACGGCTGCGGCTTGCAGGCGCTGCTGCAGGGCGTGCAGCTGGGCCACCAATGCCGGCTCGGTCTCTACCAGCTGCACTGCGCTCGCTCCGCGGGACGCGGCCTCGAACCCCAGGGCGCCGGTGCCGGCGAACGCATCCAGGCAGCGCCAACCGCTCAAGTCCTGGCCCAGCCAGTTGAACAGCGTCTCGCGCACCCGGTCGGGCGTGGGACGCAGGCCTTCAACTTTCGCCACTGGCAGGCGGGTGCGCTTCCATTGGCCGCCAATGATGCGCACCTCGCCCGGTGCGGCTGCTGTCGGTGCGCGCTTGGTGGCTGCTGCCGCGCGCTTCAAGGCTGCGCTCCCAGCACCACGGTGACCATGCGCTCGGGTTGCAGCTTGCGCGCCATGGCAGCACGCACATCGGACACGGTGAGGGCTGCAACGCGGTCGGTCCAGCCTTCCAGATAGTCAAGCGGCAAGCCATTGGTGGCAATGTTCACCACGTTGCCCAGCAGCTTTCTGTTGCTGTCGATACGCAGCGCAAAGCCGCCGATCAGGTTGTCCTTGGCAGCCTTGAGTTCCGCCGCGGTCGGGCCATCGGCCACGAAGCGCTCCAGCACCTCGCGCGAAACCTTCAAGGCCTCTGCCGCCTGGTCGGGCCGGGTTTGCAGGCTGACGACAAAGGCGCCGGCGTTCAAGCCCGGCCCAAACTGGCTGTACACGCTGTAGCTCAGACCACGCTTTTCGCGCACTTCCTCGGTCAGCCGCGAGGTAAAACCCCCGCCGCCCAGAATGTGGTTGCCCACCAGAAGCGCCAGAAAATCCGGGTCGCTGCGCTTGAAGCCGGGCTGCCCAACGAGCACATAGGCCTGCGCCGACTGGAAGGGAATCCTGATTTCCTCGGCCCTGGTCAAGGGCTGCACCGCCGGTACCGCTGGCAGCGCAGCGCAGGGCGCGCCGCTGGGCAAGTGGGCCAGCAAACTGGTCACCAGCTGCTGGGCCTGCGGGCGCGAGACAGCGCCGACGATAGCCACCTTGGCCCGGCAGGCCTGCAGGTTGCGCTCTGCGTACGCGCGCAGGTCGGCCACCTCGATGCGTGCGAGCGTCTCGGCCGTGGGCCGCTGGCCGTACGGATGCGTGCCATACACCGCTTTGGCGAAGGCCTTGCCAGCAACGGTGCCGGGTCGCGTGTCGGATTCGCGAATAGCTGCGCTCCAGCGGGCGCGCTCGCGCTGCCAGATATCCTCAGGCCAGGCAGGCTGGCCTATCTGGCGGGCAGCGAGTTGCGCGGCACGTCCCAGCAAGGCCGGGT
This sequence comes from Giesbergeria sp., assembly GCA_034674825.1. GTDB lineage: Bacteria > Pseudomonadota > Gammaproteobacteria > Burkholderiales > Burkholderiaceae_C > Simplicispira. The sequence goes on along the minus strand of JAUCDU010000011.1, from coordinate 14,799 downwards.
CGGTCAGCGAGCGCAGCGAAAAGCTGAAGGCGTCGTTGTCGGCTGAGGCGCCAAATCCAGCGCCCAGATCGGCCCACGCCTCGCCCAACGCGTTCTCGTCGATGGCAGGCGCATCGCCCACGGCACGCACGCCCTTGGTGATCATGGTCGCCGCAGCGCTGGCCAGCCCCGCTTCGGGCGCCGGGTCGCGCCGGCTGCCGGCGTCAAAATCAATCTGCACATCCACCAGGGGCAGCGCCGGGCTTTGCACCAGCCAAACCGGCGCGCCGCTGGGCTCGGTCCAATGCTCAATGGGCAGCAGGGCCCAGGCAGATTGTGAGTAAAAAACCACTCCAGCGCTTATTAGGCAAGCGCGAGCAGCTATTTTTTTAATAGCATTCATGGAAACTGTCCTGAAAGAGCAGAGGGCTTAGTGGATCGCGCCGCCGGCGTCGGCCGCCGGGCGTTTGCGCGTGCCGGGCGCGACCGGCTGCGGCAGCAGTGTGGCAACGGTCAGCTGGTCGTCGCCAAAGTAACGCTGCGCCACGCTTTGCACCTCGCTCGGCTGCACGCCGCGCAGCAGGGTGAGGAGCCTGTCTTCTGCGTCCAGCGGCAGGCCTTGCACCCAATTGCTGCCGAGCCCGCTCGCCTGGTTCTGCAGCGAATCGCGGTCGTACACGCGGCTGGCGATCCATTGCGTTTTGACGCGGGTCAGCTCGGCTTCGCTCACGCCCTCCTTGGCCACACGCGCGACTTCCGCGCGCAGCGCGGCTTCGACTTGCGCAGCGCTCTTGCCCGTTGCCGGCACGCCGGAGAGGAAGAACTGCGACGGCCCGCGGCCAAACACCGAGGCGCCGCTGCTGGCGGTGTCGGCCACGCGGTCAGGCCCTTGCGCCAGGCCGCGCTCCAGCCGCGCACCGTCGTAGCCCGAGAGCACGCCCGAGAGCAGCAGCAACGCCAGCGCATCGCGGTCGCTGGCGCTGGGTTCGGTGAGGGAATTGAGCGAAGGCGCACGGTAAGCGAGCGCCACATAGGCCTGGTCGGCTGGGGCTTTGACTTCAATGCGGCGCATGCCGATCTGCGGCGGCTCGGTGCGGGGCTTGCGCGTCGGCACGGCGCGCGCAGGAATGGCACCGTAGGTTTTTTGCGCCAGTGCCAATACCTTCTGCGGGTCCACATCACCGGCAACGACGATGACGGCGTTGCCGGGCACGTACCACTTGCGGTAGAAGGCTCGGGCGTCGTCGGGAGTCATGGATTCAAGGTCGCTCATCCAGCCCACGACCGGCCGGTGGTAGGGCGAAGCGATGAAGGTGGCCGCATTGAGCTGCTCGGACAGCAAGGCGCGCGGCTGGTCCTCGGTACGCATGCGGCGCTCTTCCTTCACCACTTCAAGCTCGCGCTTGAATTCCTCGTCCGGCCACTGGTTGTTTGCAAAGCGGTCGGATTCCAGCTGCATCACATCCTGCAGTTTGTTCGCCGGAATCTGCTGGTAGTAGCCGGTGTAGTCGCGGCTGGTAAAGGCGTTTTCCTGCCCGCCCAGCGCGGCCACGCGGCGCGAGAACTCGCCCGGCGCCAGTTTCTTGCTGCCCTTGAACATCATGTGTTCGAGCACATGGGCCACGCCGCTCACACCATCGATTTCGTCGATGGACCCGACCCGTACCCAGACCATGTGCACCGCCGTGGGGGCGCGCCGGTCGGGCTGCACGATGAGCTGCATGCCATTGGCAAGCGTGAATTGCGTCGGGGCCACCGCCTGCGCCACCACAGGGGCGGCATCAGGGGCGGCGGCGTGCGCGGGAGTGAAGCCAGCAGCGCACAGCGCCAGGCCCAAAGCAGTGAAGGTGCGTTTCATAGAATGGGCTGATTCTAAGAAGCGGCCAAATGTTCAGTTTTTTCAAGAAAAAGCCGGTTCCCCCGGCGCCCCCCTCCGAAGTCCCCGCACTTGCCGAGACACCGATCCCGCAGGATGTGGTGCAGGTTGCCGTGTCTGGGCCTGGCACGGCCGAGGGCGCGAGCGATGCGGCGGCTGCACCAGCACCAGCGGAGCACGCTGCGCCGGCCGCGTCCGAAGTACTGCCGCCACCAGAACTGCAGACACAGCAGACACCGTCACCCGAGGCGCCCCCTGCTTCGCCAGCCCAAGACGCCGATGCAACGCCCGTGCCGACAGGCCCGCGTGGCTGGATGCGCAACCCGTTTGCGCGTACCACCGCTGCGCCCGAAGCCGCGTCCCATCCGGCATCGCCAGCAGCGCCCGCCCCCGCTCCGCCAGCCATTGCACCAGCAGCACCAACGCCAACACCACGAGCCGGCTGGATGGAGCGGCTGCGCGGCGGCCTGCGCAAGACCAGTAGCAACATCGCCACCGTCTTCACCGGCACGCGCATCGACGACGCGCTGTACGAGGAGCTTGAAGATGCCCTGCTGATGGCCGATACCGGCGTCAAGGCGACCCAGCACTTGCTGGTCGACCTCAAGCGCCGCGTCAAGGAATCCCGCGCCACCGACCCCGCAGCGGTCAAAGGGCTGCTGGTCGATGCCCTCACCGAGCTGCTGCGCCCGCTGGAAAGGCGCCTCGTCATTGGCGAGTTCACGCCCACGGTCATCATGGTGGCGGGCGTCAACGGCGCCGGCAAGACGACCTCCATCGGCAAACTCACGCGGCACCTGGCGCAGGCCGGTGCCAGCGTGCTGCTGGCCGCAGCCGACACCTTCCGCGCTGCGGCGCGCGAGCAGCTCGGCGTCTGGGCCGACCGCAACACGGTCGAGATCATCAGCCAGGAAGGTGGCGACCCGGCTGCCGTCAGCTACGACGCCGTGACCGCCGGCCGGGCACGCCGCAAGGACGTGGTGCTGATCGACACCGCTGGCCGCCTGCCTACCCAGCTGCACCTGATGGAAGAGCTGCGCAAGATCAAGCGCACCATCGTCAAGGCCGGTGCTGCACCCGGCCTGGCAGGCATGGGCGAGCCGCCGCACGAGGTGTTGCTGGTGATCGACGGCAATACCGGCCAGAACGCACTGGCCCAGGTGCGTTCGTTCGACGATGCGCTGCAGCTCACCGGTCTGATCGTGACCAAGCTCGACGGTACCGCCAAGGGCGGCGTGCTGGCAGCCATTGCCCAGGAGCGCCCGCTGCCGGTGTATTTCATCGGCGTGGGCGAGCAACTCGAAGACCTGGAAACCTTCAGCGCACGCGAGTTTGCGCAGGCGCTGTTAACCTGAAGGCTGAGCGCGGGCCCTAGGCAGCCATCTCCTGGCGCACCCAATCGGCATATTCCGCGCTTGCGCGCAGCGGCTGAACCACCAGCTGCGGCAAATCGTACGGGTGCAGCGACCGCAGCAGGCCCAGCAGGGCGGGAACCGCCTCCGGCAGCGTTTTGAACAGCAGCCGGTGCTCAGTCTCTTCCTGCAGCGCCCCATCCCAGCGGTAGTGCGAAACCACCTGCTCGACCTGCGCGCAGGCCGCCAGGCGATCTGCGAGCACCGCCTGCGCCAGGCGCCGCGCGTCGGCCACGCTGGAAACGGTGGTGGTCACGGCACTCAAGTCGGCGTGTGCGTTCAAATCTTTCATTACGGCCTCCTCATGCCACAAACATGGTCAAGCAATGTGCAAAGCGCGCCCAGGCCTGCATCGCGCCGTCCGGAACGGAACGTGCTTCGCTGGCGCCACTGTAGCGACCCATGCGAGGCTGAACCGCGACTGATGTGTTCCACCTGTTCCGCATGTCGGCTCAGTCCTACTTCATCTTGGGGAACTTAGTGCTTAGCAGTCTCTCTAAGAGAGTGCTAATATTTGGATATCGACGAAAGGAATTCTGGAATGACACTGACCTCTGGATCCGCAACAACCGCGCTGGCCCCGGCCAACCCGTGGGCACTCGTGCCACCGCTGGGGAATCTGGACGCCTATATTTCCGCAGTCAATCGCCTTCCGCTGCTCACGCTCGAAGAAGAACAAGCCGCAGCGCGCAGCCTGCGAGAGAACAACGATTTGGACTCGGCCGGGCAACTGGTGCTGTCGCACCTGCGCCTTGTTGTCTCCATCGCCCGCCAGTACCTGGGCTATGGCTTGCCGCACGGCGACCTGATTCAGGAAGGCAACGTTGGGCTGATGAAAGCCGTCAAACGCTTCGACCCCGATCAAGGCGTGCGCCTGGTGAGCTACGCGATGCACTGGATCAAGGCCGAGATCCACGAGTACGTGCTGAAAAACTGGCGCATGGTCAAGGTGGCCACCACCAAGGCGCAGCGCAAGCTGTTCTTCAATCTGCGGTCCATGAAGCAAGGTTTCAAGGCCGATGCCGAAGATGCCGATACGCACCGCAGCACCTTGTCGGAGAGCGAGATCGACCAGATGGCAGAGCGTTTGAACGTCAAGCGCGAAGAAGTGATGGAAATGGAAACCCGCATGTCGGGCGGCGATGTGCTGCTCGACCCGGCGCCCTCGGACGATGGCGAGTACGCTTTCGGCCCCATTGCCTATCTGGCTGACGCGGCGCACGAACCCACGGCCATGATCGAATCGCGCCAGCGCGACATCCTGGCAAGCGATGGGATTGCCACAGCGCTGACCAACCTGGACGACCGCAGCCGGCGCATCGTGCAGGAGCGCTGGCTCAACGTCAACGACGATGGCTCGGGCGGCATGACGCTGCACCAGTTGGCGGCCGAGTACGGCGTGAGCGCCGAGCGCATCCGCCAGATTGAAGTGGCGGCAATGAAGAAGATGAAAAAAAGCCTGGCCGAATACGCCTGATCACATATACCCCATCCCATGAGGCGCGCAACTGTCTTGGTTGCGTGCCTTCTTTTTTGAGCAAGAAGAGGTTCCGATGTCCGAGTATCTTTCGCGCCGCACCGCGCTCGCTTATGGCGCTGGCGCCCTGTTCGCAGCGACCGCGCCCACCGTCGCTGCTGCTGGCGCGACGCCCGGCTGGCCCAGCCACACGCTCAAGCTGATCGTTGGATTTCCCGGCGGCTCGTCGCCCGATCTGGTGGCGCGCACGCTGGCCGAGCCGCTCGCCCAGGCCTTGGGTCAGCCGGTGGTGGTGGAGAACCGAGTAGGCGCAGGAGGCAACATCGCGGCCAGCGTGGTCGCACACGCTACGGACGACCACACTTTGGGCGTGATGATCAACGGCAACATGACGATTGCCAAATTGATCCAGCCGCGTCTGAACTACGACCCGCTGAAGGATTTCGCACCCATCAGCCTGATCGGCACCGCGCCGCTGGCGCTGGCGGCACCCATCAACGCGCCGGGGGCAAGCGCCAAGGAATTCTTCGCGGCGGCCCGTGAGGCCGGCGACCGCTGGAACTATGCGACGCCTGGCGTCGGCACCGTCGCGCACATCGGCATGGAGCTGCTGAAGGCCAAGACGGGCATCCAGCCTGTCCATATGCCCTACGCGGGCAACCCGCAGGTCATCAACGCCCTCCTCAGCGGCCAGGTGCAACTGGCGCTGCTGCCGCCGGCCATGGCGGCGGCACAGGCGCGTGGCGGCAAACTGCGCATCGTCGGCGTCACCTCGGCCAACCGCAGCACGCTGGTGCCGGAGTACCCCAGCCTTGTCGAGGCCGGCGTGAAAGACTTCAACCTGGAAATCTGGAACGCCATGGCGGCGCCCAAATCGATGCCGCCGAAAATCGTGGCGCGCCTGTCAGAGCTGCTCGCCGAGATTGCCCGGCGGCCCGAAATTCGCGAAAAACTGTTCCAGCAAGGCTGGCAGGTGACCGGCACCACAGCGGAAGGTCTGGCGCGGCGCATACAAGGCGATGCCCAATTGCTCGGCGACGTCATTCGCGCACACAACATCAAGGCCGAATAGGCGCAGTGCGGTGGCGCTTAGCGGTCCATCGGCAAGACCTGGCTTTCTTTGACTTCTTCCATGACCACATAGCTGTGCGATTGGGCGGTGACGGGAAGCTTTTTCAGCATGTCGCCCAGCAGGTGCCGGTACTCGCTCATACCGCCAAGCCGGGCTTTGACAAGGTAATCGAAGCTGCCTGACACCAGGTGGCATTCCATGACTTCAGGCAGGTGCATCAGCTCCTGGCGCACTTTGTCGAACACGTCACCGGATTTGGACGACAGCGTGATTTCCACAAACACCAGCAGCGTCTTTCCCAGAGCGGCCGGGTCCACCTTTGCGTGGTAGCCCGTGATCACCTTGTCACGCTCCAGGCGCCGCACCCGCTCGGAACATGGCGAGGTCGAAAGACCGATTTGCTCTGCCAGTTCTGTCATGGAAATGCGCCCCTGACGCTGCAGGATGTCGAGAATTTTCCGGTCGATGCGATCGAGTTCAGTCATTTGAAGCGTCCGGCGACAAAAGGGCCCTCTATTTCAGCTGAAATTCCTGTTGTACGCCACATATTCAGTGAAATTAATTGCACTATTCTTCCTAGACTTCCCATAAATCTTGTTGGCATGGGAGTGTGCGATGAAAGTCATAGTTCTCGGTGGCGGCGTGATCGGTACCACGACGGCGTATTACCTGGCACGTTCGGGCGCTGAAGTGGTGGTGCTGGATCGCCAGAGCGGCGTCGCGCAAGAAACCAGTTTCGCCAACGCCGGCCAGGTGTCTCCCGGCTATTCCACTCCCTGGGCCGCGCCTGGGATTCCCTTCAAGGCCATGAAGTGGATGTTCCAGAAGCACGCACCGCTCTCCATTCGCCCCGACGGCAGCCTGTTCCAGTTGCGCTGGATGGCTGCCATGCTGAAGAACTGCTCGGCCGAGCGCTACGCGGTCAACAAGGAGCGCATGATGCGCGTCGCCGAGTACAGCCGCGCCTGCCTGCGCCAGCTGCGCGCGGACACCGGCATCGCCTACGAACACCGCAGCCAGGGGACGCTGCAACTGTTTCGCACCCAGGCCCAGCTCGACGCCGTGCAGCGCGATGTGGCAGTGCTGAAGGAATGCGGCGTACCGTATGAATTGCTGAACCGTGAGCAACTCGCCACGGCGGAGCCGGCCTTGGCGCAGGCACGCGAACGCCTGACCGGCGGGCTTCGCCTGCCGAACGACGAGACCGGCGACTGCCATCTGTTCACGCAGGCGCTGGCTGCACTGGCACGGGGCCTGGGTGTCGATTTTCGCTTCGATCAAACAGTCGACGGGTTGGTCACCGAAGGCGACCGCATTACCGGCGTGCGTGTCGGCGGCCAGGTGCTGACGGCCGACCGCTACGTGCTGGCCTTCGGCAGCTACTCACGTGGTTTCCTGGAACCCTTGGGACTCAAGCTTCCGGTGTATCCGGTAAAGGGTTATTCGCTAACGGTGCCGCTGCTGAACCCAGAGCTCGCGCCCTTGTCCACCGTGCTGGACGAAACCTTCAAAGTGGCGGTCACACGCTTCGACAACCGCATCCGCGTTGGCGGCATGGCAGAGCTGGCAGGCTTTGACCTCTCGCTCAACCCACGCCGGCGCTCCACGCTGGAGATGGTGGTGAGCGACCTGTTCCCTGGCGGCGATCTGCCCAAAGCGGAATTCTGGACCGGTCTGCGGCCCATGACGCCCGACAGCACGCCGATTGTCGGTGCCACGCCCTACGCCAACCTGCTGCTCAACACCGGCCACGGCACGCTGGGCTGGACCATGGCCTGCGGCTCGGGAAAGCTGGTCGCCGACCTCGCGCTAGCGCGTACACCGGACATCCGGACCGATGGCCTCGCTCTTTCGCGTTACCTGCCGCCAGAGCGCAAGCGCGCTGCAGGAGCACGCTCGGCCGGTGCCGCGGCCTGAACCAGACTACTTCGCCTCGTTCAACAGGCTGCGTACATCGGCGGCGACGGCATCGGTGCCAGTGCCATACCGGCTGTAGACGCGCAAGCGCCCGGCCGGGTCGAAGATGTAGCTACCGGCCGAATGGTCCACGGTGTAGCTCGTCGGCGTCTGGCCATCGACCTTGTTGAAGTAAATCTTGAACTCCTTCGCGACGGCTGCGGTTTGCGCATCGGTCCCCCGCAGCGCAATGAAGCTCGGGTCAAAGTTGGCCATGTAGGCCTTGAGCACTTCCGGCGTGTCTCGCTCCGGATCGACGGTGATAAATAGGGCCTGCAACCGCTCGCCGTCGGCGCCCAACGCCTGCTTCACCTGCGCCAGCTCCTGCATGGTGGTCGGACAGACATCCGGGCATTGGGTGTAACCAAAGAACACCACCACCACCTTGCCGGCAAAGTCCTTCAGACTGCGCAACTGGCCGCCCTGATCGGGCAAGGCGAAGTCGCGTGCGTATTCGGCGCCGGTAACGTCGACACCGCGAAACTCCGGAGCACTCTTGCTGCAAGCAGTAAAAAGGCCTCCAGCGCTTACGCTGATTGCGCTGAAAGCTATGAATCGGAGAGCAGTTCGTCGAAACATCTGGAGATCACAGTACGTAGTGGTCCACCAGCAGCGCGGCAAACAGCACGCTCAGGTGGATGAGAGAGAAGCGGAACGTGCGCCTTGCCAGCGCATCCGAATAGTGTCGCCAAAGGGCAAACCCGTAGGCGCAGAATCCGGCGCCGAGCACGATGGCCGCCACTAGATAGATCCAGGAGCTCATGCCGTAAATAAAGGGCATGAGGCAGCCGGCAAACAGAATCAGCGTGTACAGAAACACCTGCAGGCGCGTAAAGGCGTTGCCATGCGTCACCGGCAGCATGGGCAGGCCGGCCTTGCGGTAATCCTCCACGCGGTACAGCGCTAGCGCCCAGAAGTGCGGCGGCGTCCAGAGGAAGATGATGAGAAACAGAATCAGCGCTTCCGGTCCCACGTCGCCTCGCATGGCCGCCCAGCCGAGCACCGGCGGCATGGCGCCCGATGCGCCGCCGATGACAATGTTCTGCGGCGTCATCGGCTTGAGCACCAGCGTGTAGATCACCGCGTAGCCGACAAAGGTGGCGAAGGTCAGCCACATGGTCAGCGGATTCACCCACACATAGAGCACCACCGAACCCAAGGTGACCAGCGCAGCCGAGAAGGCCAGCGCCTGCAGGTCCGACAACTCGCCTCTGGCAGTCGGCCGCCAGGAGGTGCGCTTCATGCGCGAATCGATGCCCTTTTCCACCAGGCAGTTGAACGCCGCCGCCGCGCCCGCGACCAGCCAGATACCCAGGCATGCCAGCGCCATGGTGCCCAGCTGCGCCAATGTGGGCAGCCCCGGCACGGCCAGCACCATGCCGATCAGCGCGCAAAAGACGATGAGCTGAATCACCCGCGGCTTGGCAAGCGCGTAGTACTGCGCAAAGCGGGACGGTGGGTGCAAGGCATTCGAAGTCGTCGTATTCATGCGCTTGCTCCCGCGGCATCTCGGTGCGGCTCGATCGCGGACACCGCGGCGCGGCGGCGCTGTGTCTCGACAATCCAGGTCAACACCACCACCAGCGCCGCGGCACCACCGGTATGCACGACGGCAGCTGGCAGCGGCCAGTCAAGCACTACATTGCTCAGCCCCGTTGCGAGTTGCAACAGCAACAGGCCCGCCAACCAGCGTGCCTGCACCTTTGGCGTGCGGGCATCGCCGCGGTGCAGCCGCAGCGCCAGCAGCCCCAGTACGATGAATACCACGTAGGCGAACAAGCGATGCGTGTAATGAATGGCGGTGAGAGCCGAGAAGTGAATCAGCTGCCCGTCGGCTGTCATCCCCAGCGGCCGCCAGAGTTCAAACCCCTGGGCAAAATCCATCACCGGCCACCAACTGCCCTGACAGGTCGGAAAGCTGGTGCAGGCGAGCACGGCGTAGTTCGTGCTTACCCAGCCCCCGAGCAGTACCTGCACACTCAGCAAACCCAAGGACCACCAGGCCAGCACCCGTACGTCTGGCACGTGCGCTGCGAACGAAGCACCTGGCGGCGGCACGCTTTGACGCACTGCCTGAACGCAGAGCATTGCCAGCAGCAACACGCCGCCCGCCAGATGTAGCGTGACGATCGCCGGAAACAGCTTCATGGTCACCGTGAGCGCCCCGAACGCCCCCTGAACGCAGACCCAGAGGAGTGTCAAGGTGGCCCACCAAGGGTCGGGAGCATTGCTGCCAAGCGCTCGGCCAGCGCGCCGCGCCCGCCTGCGGGCAATCCAGGCCCCTGCGGCCAGCACCGTGATCAACGCACCCACGCTGGTAGCGAGGTAGCGATGCACCATCTCTACCCAGGCCTTGCCGTGCGTGACGGGGCCACTGGGCAGCGCCGCCTGTGCGGCGGAGATGTCGGCGTGCGCGCCCAAAGGGCTCGCATTGCCGTAGCAGCCTGGCCAGTCGGGGCAGCCGAGGCCAGAGTCGGTCAAGCGGGTAAAGGCGCCAAACAGCACCAGATCAAAGGTCAGGAACAAAGTGAGCACGGCCAGGGCCTGCCAGCGCCCCGCCCGACGCGCGCCACGGTTGCGCCACAACACCCACCCAAGCGGCAACAGCGCAATCAGGGCGCCCATAGCCAGCATGCGCAACATGGGCGCCAAATCGTATAGAGGGGTGGCGTCGCTCATGGCTCTTGGGCGCGCCCTGCCGTATCCCAGCCCGCTGAGGCACGCAGCAAGCGCTCGAGGTCGCGCTTGGCGCGCGCGGCGCCTGCGGCGTCCAGGTTGGCGGGGAAACGCATCATCCAGTGGCCCATGGGATCGACCACGTACAAGTGCTCTTCCAGGGTATGGCCAGCTTGTGGAGCCAGCCAGCCAGCCAGGGCCTCTGGATCAACACGGCGGACTTCGGCGGCAGCAATGCCTTTTTTCAGTGCGTCCGGCACATCGGCGCCATCGGTCACAAGCCACACCCAGTCGATGCGATCCTTGTCCTTTCCGAGGCTCTCTCGCATCTGCCGCTGCAGGTACAGGCGCTGCTGGCAGTCTTGTGGACACGCTGCAGGTGCAACGCTCACCAACAGCCACTGACGCTGCAGGTCAGTCAACAGACCGGCATGGCCATGCAGATCGGTGGTCGCGAGGGCCGGCATCGGCCGCTGTGGTTCGATCAACGCGCCGAAATTACGCCGCCCCTCCGGACGCAGCACGTAGTAGGTGAAGTACGAAGCGACCACGGGCGCCGCGCAGATCAACAACAAGGCCAGCAGCTTCCAGCGGGCATGGCGACCCACCTCGGCATTGCGCACAGCCTCGCCAACGGGCGGCAAGCTGTGCACGGTCAGGCCCAGCGGATGCGCGCCAGTGCGATCAAGCGCGGCGGCGGGGTCGGACGAGTTGGAACCAGACATATAAACCCAGAATCAGGCCGCACAAAGCGAACCATTGAAAAGCGTAGCCGTAATTTTTCTCAACACCCGAAGAAACAGGCGCCCAATCGCGCAGCAAGCCTTGAGATGCCGGGCCTTCCTGCACTACCGCAAACGCCGCAAGCGGCAACCCGGTTTCAGCGCGAAAGTCGGCCAACCCGAGATTTTGCCGGATACGCAAAAACCCCAGTTCCTTCTGGCCACTACCCAGCGAGAAATTCTGTGCGGGTTCAGGTGCCAGATGCCCGCGAACTTGAACTTCGCCAGCCGGCGTGTCCACCGCGGCAAGCACATTTCTATCCTGAAAATTTCGGGGCACCCAGCCGCGCTGTACCAGCACGACCGAAGCGCCCGCCGCAAGCTCCAGCGGCGTCAACACAAAAAAACCGGGACGTCCGTCCATGGGACGGTTGTCAAGGTACACGGTGTAGCGAGAAAGCCAGTGGCCGCGCAGCTCAACAGGCCGGTACAGCAGCTGGTCCAGGCTTGAACCAGAAGGCAAGGCTGCCAACTGCGCATCAGTAAGAGGCTCCGCACTGGCGCGACTGGCCATTTCAGCCGCAATAGCTTCCTTCTGCGCCGCACGCGCAAGCTGCCAGCGCCCCAGGCCCGCAGTCAATGCGATGCCCACGCAGGCTGCCAAAGTCACCAGCCAGAACGCCACACCCCTGCTGCGAAAATGGTGTGCAGTCACCGGATAATGACCTTCATGAAGCTGATACTCGCCCTGGGATTTCTTGCCATTCTCGCCAGTCTGGGCTCGGCGCTGTTCTTCATGATGCGCACCGGCAAAGACAACGAGCAGCGAAGCCGGCGCATGGCATGGGCGCTCGCGCTGCGGGTGGCGTTGTCCATACTGTTATTCGTCAGCTTGCTCTTGGCGTGGAAGTTGGGGTACATCCGCCCAACGGGCTTGCCGCTGCAGTAAGAAAAAAGGCGCCTTGAGGCGCCTTGAGAGGTCGGGCGCACCCTTTACATCCAGTAAACCAGAATGTACAAGCCGAGCCAGACGACGTCGACAAAGTGCCAGTACCAAGCTGCACCTTCAAAACCGAAATGCCGATCCGCCGTGAAGTGTCCGCTCTGCAGGCGCAGTGTGATGAACAGCAGCATCAGCATACCCAGGAACACGTGAAACCCGTGGAAACCCGTCAGCATGAAGAATGTCGAGCCAAAAATACCCGAGCTGAGTTTGAGGTTGAGCTCGGTGTACAGATGGTAGTACTCATAGCCTTGCACGCACAGGAACGTAAAGCCGAGTGCGACGGTAAGCCACATGAAGGCAATGGTGCGGCCCCGCAGGTTCTCGCGCAGAGCGTGGTGTGCAATGGTGAGCGTCACGCCGGAACTGAGCAGCAGCGCTGTGTTGATGGTGGGCAGCCAGAATGGTCCCACCGTCTGAAACGGCTCCACAATTCCCGCAGGCGACGCCGTTGCGCCAGCCGCCAGACTTGGCCAAACCGCTTTGAAATCCGGCCAGAGCAAGGCATTTTCCAGGCTGCCCAAGGCCGGCACAGAATGCGCACGCGCCCACCACAGGGCGGTGAAAAACGCGCCGAAGAACATGACCTCTGAAAAGATGAACCAGCTCATGCTCCAGCGGTAGGAGAGATCAACCTTGTAGCCGTAAAGGCCACGCTCGCTCTCCTGTGCAGCCTGTCGAAACCATTGAAACAGCACCATCAGCCACCACACCAGCCCGAAGAGGAAGCAATATTTGCCCCAGTCGTGGCCGTTGATCCATTGGCTCGCGCCCAGAATCACAAAAAACAGCCCGGCGGCGGCCATGACCGGGTGCCGCGATTCCGCGGGCACAAAATAATACGGGACTGCGCCCTGCGTGCTTGCACTCATTTCAGCTCCTGCTCTCTCTAATTATTTATCTCGTACGACGTTTTGAATGCGGTCACGCCGCCTCACACAACCCAATGCACCAAGACCACCAGCGCCAACACCAATAGCAAAAAACCCAGCAGCCCCGCTGCGATCACATGCAGCGGGTGAATGGTTGCCAAGTCTTCCTGATACTCGCTGCGCTTGCGCAAGCCCAGGAAAGCCCAGGCGACGGCCTTCATGCTGCGAAGAAACGAAGCCTTGCGCCGCTGTGGTTGCTGCTTATGCTTCCCGCTTGCGCTCATGAACCCGCCAGCCCTGAAGCTCCCACGCTGAGTGCAGCAGTGGGAGCCTGAGGAATGCCGGCCCCAACCTCAAAAAAGGTATACGACAAGGTAATGGTCTTGACATCCTTGGACAAGCGCGGATCGATAACGAAGGCCACGGGCCACTCCTTCCTCTCGCCTGGATCAAGGGTGTATTGGTTGAAGCAAAAGCACTCCACCTTGTTGAAGAACGGCGCAGCTTGCCGCGGCGCATAACTGGGTATCGCCTGAGCCGACATGCGCCGATTCTGCGTGTTCTGGAATTCATACATCACCGTGGTGAGTTCGCCAGGATGCACTTCCAGCGAGCGCTTGGCTGGGTGAAAACTCCAGGGGCCACGCGCATTTGCATCAAACTCGACTGTGATGGTCCGGCTCTTGTCAATCTGGGTGTTGGCAGGAATGCGAACATCGCTCCCGGCCGTTCCGTTGCCCGGCACCTTGCGCTCGGACAGCGCCAGGATGTTGATTCCTGTCACCTCACAAATGCGCTTGTAAACCGGAATCAAACCATAGCCGAACGCAAACATGCCAAGCGCCACGATGGCAAGCTTGCCAACCATGCGCAAATTGTCACGACGTGCTGACATGCTTTGGTACTCAGTGAGACAGCATCATCATCTTGATGATGAAGCCGGCAAAAAACACGGCGGCAATGGACGCCAACACCAGCGCCATACGCAGGTTGCGCTTCTTCTGGTCGGGCGTTTGGGCCATAGTGGTCAACCGATCACGCGCGTGGCGGTTTCGTCCAGCTTGGGCGGCGTCTCAAAGGTGTGGAAAGGCGCAGGCGACGGCACTTCCCACTCCAGACCTTCGGCTCCGTCCCAAGGGCGTTGCGAAGCAGGTACGCCACGGCCTCGCATGGCGGGCCAGACCACCGCCAGGAAGAAGTACACCTGTGCGAACCCAAAACCGAAGGCACCAATGCTGACGATCATGTTGAAATCGGCAAACTGCATCGGGTAGTCGGCATACCGGCGCGGCATCCCGGCAAGACCCAGGAAGTGCATCGGGAAAAAGGTGATGTTGAACGAAATCATCGACCACCAAAAGTGAATCTGGCCGCGACGCTCGGAATACATGAAACCGGTCCATTTGGGCAGCCAGTAGTACGCGCCCGCGAACATCGCAAACAGCGAACCTGCCACCAACACATAGTGGAAGTGCGCCACGATGTAGTAGGTGTCCTGCAACTGGGTGTCGATTGGGGCGATTGCTGGAATCAGACCGGTAAACCCGCCAATGGCAAACACAAAGATGAAACCGATGGCAAACAGCATGGGCGTCTCGAAGGTCATGGAGCCGCGCCACATGGTGGCGACCCAGTTAAAGATTTTCACTGCCGTCGGCACCGAGATCAGCATGGTGGCATACATGAAGAACAACTGCCCTGTCACCGGCATGCCGGTGGTGAACATGTGGTGCGCCCAGACGATGAACGACAGG
>JAUCDU010000010.1:0-17415 GCA_034674825.1 Giesbergeria sp. | reverse complement strand
CGTGTACAAGCAAAACGAGGTCGAGCAGTCCACCTACAACTTCGAGCACAGCGATGCTGATTTCCTGTTCACCGCTTTCAGTGCCCACGAAAAGCAGGCCAAGCACCTGATCGAGGTGCAGCTTGCCTTGCCGGCCTACGAGCAGGTGCTCAAGGCCGCGCACAGCTTCAACTTGCTGGATGCGCGCGGTGCCATCAGCGTCACCGAGCGCGCCGCCTACATCGGCCGCATCCGCAACCTGGCGCGCGCCGTGGCGCAAAGCTACTACGAGAGCCGCGAGCGCCTGGGTTTCCCGATGGCGCCGCGCGAGTGGGTTGCCCAAATGCAGCCCAAAGTCGTGTAAGGAGGCGAACCCATGGTGCTGGAAATCGCCACACTGCAGATCCGCCCGGGAAAGGCAGCCGCATTTGAGGCTGCGTTTGAAGGGGCAGCGCGCATTATTGCGGCCATGCCCGGTTATTTGGGCCACGAACTGCAGCATTGTCTGGAGGACGATCACCAGTATGTGTTGCTGGTGCGCTGGCAGACGCTGCAACACCACACCGAAGGCTTCCGTCAGTCGCCGCAGTACCAGGAGTGGCGCGCGCTGCTACACCACTTCTACGATCCCTTTCCTACCGTGCTGCACTACGCGCCGGTTCTGCCTGTCAAGAGTTGACCCATTCCATGACCACCCAAAACCTGCTCGTTGAACTGTTTGTGGAAGAGCTGCCGCCCAAGGCGCTCGAGAAGCTGGGCCAAGCCTTCGCCAACGTGCTGGGCGAACAACTCAAAGCGCTGGGCCTGGCTACAGAGACTTCCGTGGTCACGCCCTTCGCCTCACCGCGCCGCCTGGCTGTGCACCTGACTGGCGTCGCCGATAAGGCGCCCGACAAGGCGGTGCAACAAAAGCTGATGCCCGTGTCGGTCGGCTTGGACGCGACCGGCCATGCAACGCCGGCCTTGCTCAAGAAGTTGCAGGCGCTGGGTGCCGATGTGTCCGACCCGGCAGTTGCTGTCGCCCAGCTCAAGCGGGCGCAAGATGGCAAAGCCGAGGCCTTGTTCTACGACAGCATCGTGGCGGGGGCCACACTGACTGCGGGCCTGCAAAAGGCGTTGCTGGAAGCCATCGCCAAGCTGCCCATCCCCAAGGTCATGAACTACCAACTGGAGCGCGACTGTGAGCTGCCCGGCTGGAGCAGCGTGAACTTCGTGCGTCCTGCCCATGGTTTGGTGGCGCTGCACGGCAGCACCGTGGTGGCGGTGAAGGCGCTGGGCCTCACCGCAGGCAACAGCACGCAGGGACATCGCTTTGAAGCGGCCGTGTCGCCCGTGGTGCTGCAGGATGCCGACAGCTACGCCGAGGCGCTGCGCAAAGACGGCGCCGTTATTGCCAGCTTCACCGAGCGCCGTGCCGAAATCGTGCGCCAGTTGGCGGCTGCAGCGGCAAAGGTCGGCAACGGCGCGCGCGCTATCGAAGACGACGCTTTGCTCGACGAAGTGACCGCACTGGTCGAGCGTCCGAACGTGCTGGTCTGTGCGTTCGAATCCGAGTTTCTCGGCGTGCCGCAGGAATGCCTCATCCTGACGATGAAGGCGAACCAGAAGTACTTCCCGCTGCTGGACGCCGCGGGCAAGCTGACCAACAAGTTTCTGGTGGTCAGCAACATCACGCCGGATGACGCCAGCCTGGTGGTGGGCGGCAACGAGCGCGTGGTCCGCCCGCGCCTGGCCGATGCCAAATTCTTCTTTGACCAGGACCGCAAGAAGACGCTGGCCTCGCGCGTTGAACAGCTTGCCAAGGTGGTTTATCACAACAAGCTGGGCACCCAGGGCGAGCGGGTTGAGCGCGTGAGGTCGATTGCCAAGGCGATCGCTCAGCAGCTGGGCGATGGAGCCTTGGTGCAGCAGGCCGACCAGGCCGCGCTGCTGGCCAAGACCGATTTGGTGACCGACATGGTGGGCGAATTCCCTGAATTGCAGGGCACCATGGGGCGCTACTACGCGCTCAACGACGGGCTGGGCGAGGTCGTGGCAGATGCGATTGAAGACCACTACAAGCCGCGTTTTGCCGGCGACACGCTGCCGCGCAACACCGCAGGCGTGGTCGTGGCGCTGGCCGACAAGCTGGAAACCCTCGCCGGAATGTTCGGCATTGGCAACCTGCCCACCGGCGACCGCGACCCGTTTGCGCTGCGCCGCCATGCGCTGGGCGTGATTCGCATGCTGATCGAGCAGCGCCTGCCTTTGCACTTCTACGAACTCACGCGACAGGCGTTTGCCGCGTTCCCCGCTGGCGTACTGCAGGACAAGGCGACCGAGCTCGACGAGTTCCTGGTCGAGCGCCTCAAGGGCTATTTGCGCGACGGCGGTTTTTCTGCGGCGGAGGTGGACGCAGCAATCTACGCGCAGCAACTCGGCCAGTGGGCCAGCATTCCCCAGCGCCTCGCTGCCGTGCGCGCCTTTGCCCAGCTACCCGAGAGCCCGGCCCTGGCAGCGGCCAACAAGCGCATTGCAAATATTCTGAAGAAGGCGGGCGACGTCCATCCGCATGTCAATCCCGAGCTGCTGCAAGAGCAGGCGGAGCAAGACTTGTACGCTGCCCTGCAGCGCTTCGTGCCCGAGGCCGATGCGCAGTTCGAGGCCGGCGACTTCACCGGCTCGCTGCAGACGCTGGCGGTGCTGCGCGCACCGGTGGATGCTTTCTTCGACGATGTGATGGTCAACGCCGAGCAAATGGATCTGCGACTCAACCGCCAAGGGCTGCTGAAAAGCCTGCACCTGGCGATGAACCGCGTGGCGGACCTCTCGCGCCTGGCGGTGTGAGCGCTGGCGACGCGCTCCGGCAAGCCGGCAGCAGCTGGCGCCGGGTCGCGCTTGCCCTGGCCTTTGGTCCACCTATCGTGCTGTCGGCCGTGCGGGCGTGGCTGCAATGGCAGGACGGCCGACAGGCACCGGTGGCAGCATTTGCCGTCTCGCCGTTGCCGGCGACAGCATCCGCCAGCGCCTTGTTCTTGCCTTGGTTGCTGGCCGCAGGGTTGCTGCTGCTTCTGGCCGGCAGCTTGTGGCTTTGGTGGCGGCGCGGCGGTGTGCACGCCGTGCAGCGCACGCTGCTGGCCTTGTGGACGCTGCTTTGGCTGGGTGGTGCCGGGGCGCTTGTGGTGGCCCACACCAATACCGCACAGCTTGCGCCGCTGCCTTTGATCGAGGCGCGTGTGCTGGGACTGCGCCCGCGCCCGCCAAGCTTGCGCCAACCGGGCGGCAGTGAGGTGGTGCTAGCACTTGCCAACCAGGACCGGCCGCAGCGCGTGCGCATCAACGACGAGCGCGCGGCGCGCTGGCAAACCGGCCAGCGCCTGTGTGTCACGCTGTCGCATGGTCGCTTTTATGGCCTCTACGTCACAGGCTGGGAGCTGCTGGGCCCGGCGCCAGCAGCGCAATAACCGGATAATCGCTGCCATGAAACTCGTGATCCTCGAGCGTGACGGCACCCTCAACGTGCCGCCTGCAGGCGACGACTTCGTCGCCACGCCGGACGACTGGCATCCGCTTCCCGGCGCACTGGAGGCCGTAGCGCGCATCAACCGACTGGGCTGGCATGCGGTGGTGGCGACCAACCAGCCGGGCCTTGGGCGCGGTCTGTTCGATGTGGCCACGCTGAACGCGGTGCACGCCAAGATGCACCGCTTGCTTTCTGCTGCCGGTGGCCGGATCGATGCGGTGTTCTATTGCCCGCATGCCCCTGGCGAAGGCTGCAGTTGCCGCAAGCCGGCGCCCGGTTTGTTCGAGCAAATCTGCGAGCGCTATGGCCTCGGCCCGGCCGAGGTGCTGGTCGTGGGCGACAACGCCGATCACCTGCAAGCTGGCGCAGCGGTGGGCGCGCGCTTGCACCTTCTGACCAATGGAGCTGAAGCGCTCCCTGGTTTGCCGCCGCATTTGCCTTCGCACCAAGACCTTTCCGCCTTTGCCGATTTCCTTGTACGCGAGGAAGCTGCCAAAGAAAGCACCGTGCCGGCCAGAGCCCCTTGAGCGCATGCAGACGCTGATGCAATTGGCGCTGGATTTCTTGGCGCCGCTGCCCGGAATTGCGCGCCGCCAGGCCGCTGAGAAATTCAAGCAAAAAGAGCCTCCAGCGCTTACTGATAAAGCGCAAGCAGCTCTTGATTTAGAAGCAGAAAGACTGCTTGTAGGGACCCCGTCGCTGTTCGCTCCCATGGTGTTTCGCCACCCGCAGGCGCGCCGCGAGCTGCGCCTGGGAGACGCTGTAGTGGGCTATGCGCTGGTGCGCTCGCGCCGGCGCAGCATCGGTTTCACGGTGGCTGCCGAGGGGCTTTTGGTCCGCGCGCCGCAGGCGGCCACGCTCGGCGCCATCGACACGGTAGTGCAGGAACACGCCAGCTGGATTCTGCGCAAGCTGGCCGAGACGCGCGAGCGTGCCGTGCAGCAAGACGAAGCGCGCATCGTCTGGCGCGACGGTGTGTGCCTGCCCTGGCTGGGCGGTTCGCTTTGCGTGCGGCTCGATGCCGCAGCGCCGGTGCGTGGTCGCCTGGTTGCACCCGTTGGGACGTCTGCGGTGCTGCAGCTCGGCCTGCCGGCAAGTGCCAGCCCGCAGCAAATGCGCGACGCGGCCGGGCGGCGCGTGCGTATTTCACCGAGCGGCTTGACGCCTTCGCGCCGCGCATGGGGGTGCGCTGGCAGCGCCTGGCGCTCACCAACGCGCGCACCCGCTGGGGCAGCGCGCGCAGCGATGGCGCGATTCGCCTGAACTGGCGCTTGATGCACTTCGCTCCCGAGGTGCTCGACTACGTGGTGGTGCACGAGTTGGCCCACCTGCGCGTCATGGACCACAGCCCGCGTTTCTGGGCGCAGGTGGGCGCCATCCTGCCCGACTATGCGCAACTGCGCCGGCGCTTGCAGCAGGCAACCGCGCCGCGCTGGGAGGACGAGTGAGCCTGCGCCGGGCTGGCTAAGCGTGCGTCAGCCAGTCGGCGAACTCGGCTTCGGCCAGATGCGGCAGTGTGTTGAAGGTCTGCAGCATCAGGCGCTTGGGCGAAATGCTCATTTCCGTGACGGCACTGTTGCGGATGCGCATATTCAGCGCAATCGTCACCTCGGGCGCCGTGCCCAGCACCGCACCGACGGCGGTGGAAATCGGCCCGCCACTGGAAACCAGCAGCACCTGCTGACCGGCGTGGGTGTGCCGAATGCCTTCCAGTACGCCGTGCACGCCGGCGGCGAATTCGTCCCAGCTCGGCATGCCGACCGGGCTGATGACACCCGCCATCCACTGTGCAAGCGCGTCGCACAGCAGGCGAAAGTGCTGGCGGTAGCGCTCGGGCGTGTCGGGGCGCGTCAGCGGCTCGGGGTGGATGGCGCGAATCAGTGCCAGGCTGTCGTATTCGTTCAGGCTCGGCAGCCGCTGCGCCGCCGGCGCGCCCTGCAGGCCTTCGACAATGCCGGCCAGGGTTTCGTCGTGCCGGCGCAGCGTGCCGCAATACACCGCGTCAAAAGTCTGGCCGCGCCCGCGCCAGTACTGGCCCAGTCGCAAGGCCTGGCGTTGGCCCATGGGGCTGAGAAGGTCGTAGTCGTCGGCGCCAAACGAGGCCTGGCCGTGGCGCACGAGGTGGAGGGTTCCCATGCCTGCAGTGGGCCAGAACCGGCGGCGCTTGTTTGTCGCGCCGGTGACGGCGGTGTCGTGCCTAGTGCGCTGTCTCAGGTTGCGTCAGCACGCCCGCGAAGACGCTGGCGTCCACGTTGCCGCCGGTCAGGGCCAGCCCCACGTTCAAGCCGCTCAGTTGCGCGCGCTCTTGCAGGGCGGCCGCCAGCGCCGCAGCGCCAGCGCCTTCGGCCGTGTTGTGCGTGTCGGCAAACAACGCCTGCATGGCGCTTGCCACTTCGGCGTCGCAGACCTGCACGATGTGGTCGATGTGCGGCGCGATGATGGCCAGCGCCTGTGCGTCTGCCACGCGGCAGGCCATGCCATCGGCCAGTTGGGTCGTGACCGGTGCCTCGACCACGTGGCCAGCAGCGACCGAGTCGGCGTAGGTGGTGGCGTGGCTGCTGACCACACCGACGATGCGCACCCCATGGCCCAGCGCCAGCTTGGCGGCAATCGCCGAGCAGGCGCCTGAGCCTTGGCCAATGGGCACGTACACCACGTCGAGCTGCGGCACGGCGCGCAAAAACTCCCACCAGTAGGTGCTGACGCCGCGCAGCAGGTCGAAGTGAAAGCTGGGCACCATGTGCGCGCGCCGCTCGGTGGCGATCTGCATCGCGTGCTCGCGTGCCTCCTGGAAATCGCTGCCATGCTCGACCAATGTCACCCCCAGCGCGCGCATGGCAGCATTTTTTTCAAGCGAATTGCCATGCGGCACGACGATGGTGCAGGCCACGCCATGCTTGCGTGCTGCCCAGCCCATGCTCTGGCCATGGTTGCCGCGCGTAGCGCTGACGACCTCGCGCGGCAGCGCACCGCGCTGCGCGAGTTGGTCGAAATAGGTCAGCCCGCCGCGAATTTTGAACGCGCCGACCGGCGTGTGGTTCTCGTGCTTGACCCAGCAGTTGGCACCCAGGCGCTCGCTGAGCAAGGCCCAGCGGTACTGTGGCGTGGCGGGAAAGTCGGCGTAGACCACGCGCGCTGCGGCTTCGATGTCGGACAGGCTGGGCAGGGAAGTGGGCATGGCGGGTGTTTCGATGACAGAGACAAAGTGAGGATGTTGCCGTCTCAGGCTGTTGCCGGGGAGCGCAGTACGACCTCCCCGTTCGGCGTGGACAGGCGGGCCGTGAGGTGCGGGGCTGGTGCGCTGCGCACCGGCACATCGGCAAGCCCCATGGAGGCACAGGCCGCCTGCAGCACGTCCGCCTGCGGGTGCTCCAGCTCCAGCGAGGTGAGTTGCACGCCGCTGGGCGGCAGGTGGTCGCAGGGATGCGCGTCACCCCATTGAATCAAAGCCGGCAGACAGCCTTGCATCTGGCGCTGCCCGTCGCTGCGCACGGTGATGCGCCAGCTAAGCAAGCCCTGCGCCGTCGCACGCTGGGCGCTGACGATGTCGCCGCAATCGAGACCTCGCAGCCCGAGTGCGGCCGATGCTGCAGCCACATCGGGCACGCTGGCGACCCAGGTGACAAGGTGCGGGCCCTGCGCGGCTACCAACCGCTGCAAGGCAGCGTCATCCATATCAAACCAGCGTCTGGCGCTTTCTGGTATTGATTTTGTTGCTCCTGGATGAATAGCAATGATCTCCAGATAGGCCCGTGGATGCTGGCGGCTTGAGACATTGAGCAAGCGGTTGTGCGTGCCCATCAGCGGATGCTCGCCGCCGACGGCAGGGGTCACGCCCAGGTACTGTTCGCACCACTGCACACCCGTCTGAAGGTCCGGCGCCAACACCACCAGATGGTCAACGCAGGCGGGTTTCACGGGGATGCTCATGGGTGTGTAGTGGTATCAGGCGTCGGCAGCGGAGGGAAAATGCGCCCGGCCTTCAATCGCAGTGAGGCATCTGCCGCCCACCCAGACCTGGCCTGCATCGTCTTGCTCGATGGTGACGCGTCCGGCGCGGCCACGGCATTCGCCCTGCGATACCAGATAGGTGCGCGGCGCCAGCCCTTCGCCGATCAACCACTGCGCCAGACTGGCGTTGAGGCTGCCGGTGACCGGATCTTCGCTCGTGCCCAGCGAAGGCGAGAAGGCGCGCACGTGCGCGTCGGGCTCTCCGTCGGTGCGTGTGCCTGGCGCCAGATACACGATGCCGACATCCTGTCCGAGATCTTTCAGACGGGCATGGTCGGGCGTGATGTCCAGCACCGCTTCCTTGCTGTCCACCAGCAGCGCAAGCCAGCGTGGGCCGTTTTCCAGCAAGCGCGTGGCACGAATCTGCTGGGGTCTCAAGCCCAGCGCGCCCACCAGCAACGCCGTCAGCGCCGGTTTCGGAGCGCTTTGCACCATGGCGGGCGCGGCAAAGGCGAGGCGCCCCTCCTGCTGGCGAATGGGAATCAGGCCGAGCGCACATTCCTGCACGATGGTGCCTGGCACCTGCGGTGTGCCACCGGCCTGCAGCCAGGCGTGGCAGCTGCCCAGGGTCGGGTGACCGGCAAATGGCAGCTCGCCGCCGGGCGTGAAGATGCGCACCCGGTAGTCGGCACCAGCCGCGCGGGCCGCGTCACTGGGGGGCAGCAGGAAAGTGGTTTCCGACAGGTTGGTCCAGGCGGCAAAGCGCGTCAAGGTGCGGTCGGGCAAATGCTCGGCTTGCAGCACCACTGCGAGGGGATTGCCATCGCCCAGGCGTTCGCTGAAGACGTCGACTTGCAGGAAAGGCAGATGTGTCATGGAGCGCTTTCCCCGTTCTGTGCCGGGCTTGTGTTCGCTACAGTGTAGACCGCGCTTGCAGCGCCCGGACGGCGCCCGCAAGCGCCGCAATGGCAGTGTCGATTTGCGCGCTGCTGGCCGTCACAAACGACAGACGCAGGGTACGCGGGTCGGCATCGCCTGCGTAAAAGGCGGCCCCGGGAACAAAAGCCACGCCGCGCTCGACCGCCAGCGGCAGCAGATCGAGCGCGTTCATGCCGACGGGCAGTCGGACCCACAGAAACATGCCGCCAGCGGGCCGGTTCCATTGCACGTCCAGGCCGGCCATTGCGCGCTCCAGCGCTGCAAGCATGGCGTCGCGTTGCTGGCGGTACAGCGCGCGGATGGTGGGTACATGCCGCTCCAGAAAACCACCTTGCAGCACCTCAGCGACCATGCGCTGGTTGAAACCGGGTGTGTGCAGGTCGGCTGCCTGCTTCGCTTGCAGCAGTTTGGGGAACACCTCGTGCGGCGCCACCAGGTAGCCCAAGCGCAGCCCGGGCGCCAACACCTTGGAAAAGCTCCCCAGGTAGATGCAGCCCGCCGGGTTGCGCGCGGTCAGTGGCGCTGGCGGCGGCGCGTCGAACCACAGGTCGCCATAGGGGTTGTCTTCGACCAGCGGCAGGCCGCGTTCTGCCGCCGTGGCCACCAGCGCAGCGCGGCGCTGCTCGCTCATGCTGCGACCGGTGGGGTTCTGGAAATTGGGCAATACGTACAGAAAGCGCGCTTTGTCGGCACCCCTCCCGACCTGGCGGGCCAAGGCTGCAATGTCGATGCCGTCGTCGTCGCTCGGTACCGCTTCTGCGACCGGCTCCATCGGGGCAAACGCCTGCAACGCACCCAGGTAGGTGGGGGTCTCGACAAGCACGCGACTGCCGGCGTCCAGCAGCACCTTGCCGACCAGGTCCAGACCCTGCTGCGAGCCGGTGGTGATCAACACCTGTGCCGGGTCCACGTCCCAGGGCAGTTGCTCCGCGACCGCTTCGCGCAGCGCTCCGTAGCCTTCGCTGGCGGCGTACTGCAGCGCGGCCGCGCCATCGTGCTGCAACACGCTGGCGCAGGCCCGGGCAAAGTCGTCCACCGGAAAGGTGCGCGGCGAGGGCAGGCCGCCGGCCAGGCTGATGATGCCGGGCTTTTCTGCGAGTTTGAGTATTTCGCGGATGACCGACGGGTTCATCTTTTCGGTGCGCGCAGCGAGTTTCCAGGACATGGCGGGTTTCATTTTTCAAGCAATGGGGGGACTGTAGCGGGCGACGGCTCAGCGCGGCAGTGGGGGCGCTGGCGCCAGCGGCGCAGGAACGAGGGGCGGACGTGAAAACCGTTTGCCAATGACTACCGTCGCCACCACCCCGGCGGCAAAAACGACCGTCACCCCATCAATCGTCTCGCCCAACAGCGGCACCGCGGCCAGGATGGAGAGAAACGGCTGCAGCAACTGCGCCTGGCTGACGCGCAAAGCGCCGCCCAGCATCAGGCCGTGGTACCAGGCAAAGAAGCCGGCCCACATCGAGAACACACCGACGTATAGCAGTCCGCCCCAGGCGGAAGCGGCCACCGCGTGCTCGGGCCACAGCCACAGCGCGCCCGGCAGCGACACCGGCAATGCCAGCACGCAGACCCAGCAAATCACGCGCACAGCGCCAAGTTCTGGCGTCACCTGGGCGCCGAAGATGTAGCCGATCGACGCTGCAAACACCGCACCCAGGAGCAGCAGATCGGCCCACTCAAAGCCAAAATTGGCTCCGCCCTGCTGCGCGCGCAGCACCGAGAACGCCACCACCAGCAGGCTTCCGGCTACGGCGCTGACCCAAAAACCCAGCCGGGCGCGCTGGTGCAGCACCCAGGCCGCCATGGCGGCGGTGACCAGCGGCAGCAGCGCGGTGATGACGGCGGCGTGGCTGGCCGTGACGATACGCAGCGCGTAGCCCAGCAGCAAGGGGTAGCCCAGCGTATTGCCCAGCACCGCCAGGCCAAGCGGCTTCCAGTGGTGGCGTTTGGGGACAGGCGAGCGGGTGGCAAACAAAAAAATCGCCGACAGGCAGCCCGCCAGCGCAGCGCGCGCCAGCGTGACAAACCAGGGCGAGAGCTGTGGCGCGTCCTGCGTGCCGGTCGCCAGCCGTGTCATCGGCAGCGTGACCGCAAAAATGGCGACACCGAGAATGCCCAGCGCCATGCCCAGGGTTTCGTCTTTGATTTTCATGTGCGCAGCATCCAGACAGCGGTCAATACCAGCACCAGCGCCATGGCGCGGTTGAACCACAGCAGCCGCGTGCCCTGCGCCAGCCATCGACGCAGCAGGGCGCCGGTGCTCGCGTAAAGCAGGTTGCTGGCAAAGGCAAACAGCATCATCACCGGCAGCACGACCGCCAGGCGCTGCAGACTGTCGGAGCGCCCCGCGACCCAGCCAGCCACGATGGTCAGCGCCAGCAGCCAGGCCTTGATGTTCACGAATTGCAGCGCCACGCCCTGCCAGAAGCCGACCCGCATGCGCGCGCTGTCGGCTTCGGCGAGCCGGCTGCTTTGTGCCAATTTCCAGGCGAGCCAGATCAGGTAGCCAATGCCCAGCGCCTTGATGGCCACACGCAGCATCGGCGCCGCCACCACCGCCGCCCCCACGCCCGCGGCGCACAGCAGCAGCAGCGCCGTCCAGCCCACCGGCACCGCCAACACAAAACGCATCGCCGGCCAGAGCCCACGGTTGGCGGCGATGGCGGTTGATAGCGTGGTGTTGGGGCCAGGGGTGAAGCTCATGGCCGTGGCCAGGGCGAGCAGGGCAGTGAATTCGGCGAGCGGCATGAAAGCTACAAAAAGAAGGAGAGCGAGCGTACCAATGTAAGGAGTTCGCCATTACAGTGCCAATACAGTCCGCGTTGCGATTGCACGCTCTGTACTGGCGTATTTATCGACACACCGTTGCCTGCTTTTGACCTGCCACTGCCATGCTGACCCGTACCGCCCGCAGCACGCTCACCGACCAGCTCGCGCAGCGTTTTGCCGAACGCATCCGCGCCCGCCTGCTGGCGCCGGGCTCACGCATGCCCTCGGTACGAGAGTGCGCGCGCCAGCAGGGCGTCAGCCCCTGGACGGTGGTGGCGGCGTACGATCAGCTGCTCGCCCAAGGCCTGATAGAAGCCAGGCGACAGCGCGGTTTCTATGTGCGGGATTTTGTGCAAAAAGTGCCTCTAACGCCTGTGGATACTGCGGTTGCAGCTATTAAAAATGATGTTCGGCGCAGTCCGAGTGGGGCCGTCCCTTTTGCCGGCTTGCCGTCTGGCTCCCGCATTCACGCCACCGCCCTGATTCGGGGCATGTTCCACCCGCCCTCGGGCCAGGCGCAGCCGGGCGCAGGCGTGCTGCCCGCTTCGTGGCTGGAAGACGCGCGATTCATGCTTGCGGCGGTGCGCAAGGTGGCAGCCAGCCCGGCACTGCTCGAGGGGTCGTTCAGCTATGGCGAGCCAATGGGCGACGCCGGCCTGCGCCACATGCTGGCGCGGCGCCTTGCGGAGCTGAGTGTGCCGACACAGGTCGGCCACATCATGACGACTCTGGGCGCGACCCATGCGCTCGACATTGTCAGCCGCACCCTGCTCAAGGCCGGTGACCCGGTGATGGTCGAGGAGCCCGGCTGGTCGGTGGAATTTGCCCGGCTTGACGCCCTGGGCATGCGCGTGCTGCCGGTGCCGCGCGGCCCGGCCGGGCCCGACCTCGCAGTCATGGCGCGCTACTGCGAGATGCATGCCCCCAAGCTGTTCGTCAGCGTCAGCGTGCTACACAACCCTACCGGCTACAGCCTGTCGCCAGGCAGTGCGCACCAGGTGCTGCAGCTGGCGCAGCAGTACGATTTTCATGTCGTTGAGGACGACACCTACAGCCACCTGGCGCCCGACCACGCGACGCGGTTGTGCGCGCTCGACGGCTTGCGGCGTACGGTGTACGTAGGGGGCTTTGCGAAAATTCTTGCGCCCAACTGGCGCATTGGCTTTCTGGCGGCGCCGCCGGCGCTGACCGAGCGCCTGCTCGACACCAAGCTGCTCTCGGCACTGACAACACCCTCGATACTGGAAAAGGCGCTGGCGCTGTGCATGGAGCAAGGCCAGCTGCGCCGCCACGCCGAGCGGCTGCGCCGGCGCCTTTCGCAAGCGCGCGCACGCAGCGTGCAACTCGCTGAGGCCGCCGGCTTTGGCTTTGCCGCCGAGCCCGCCGGCCTGTTTGGCTGGGTGGAAACCGGCGTGGACACCGACGCGCTGGCGCAGCGCATGCTCGACGAAGGCTATCTGCTGGCGCCCGGCGCGTTGTTTCACGCCAGCGGGCAGCCCAGCACCCTCATGCGGGTCAACTTTGCCGCCGCGCAAGACGCGGCTTTCTGGCGCGTGTGCGAACGCGTGCGGGGAGAAATCGCGTCGCGATGAGGTGGGGCGCGTGGAGGCCGCCCCACAGCGCCAGCATCTTCATCAGTACCAGCCATAAAAACCGGCGCGGCCCCGACCAGTGGCCGCCGCGCAAGGGTCGCCCCGCTGCGCTGGCGGCGTCCCCCTCCCGCATCGCGCAGCGAGGCAAGAGAGAGGGGGAAGGAGCGGAGCGACACAGGGGTGCCTTATCTCTCCACTTGCAGCGCCGCGAGCACGCGCAGCAGCGCGCGGTTCACATCTTCCAGGCCCATCTCGTAGGTCTCGCTCATCTCGCGAATGGTCGCGCTGTCGCCACTCTCGAGCGCGAGCGCCATGTCCAGCGCGGGCGCGTACGGGCCGGTGCGCAGCACTGTCGCGTCGTAAATGCGCTCAGACAGCGGTACCCGGTGCAATGCGCTGCCGAGCGGCTCGCCCAGCAAGTCTCCGAGGCCGTAGAGCAGGCCACACAAATACACCTCGCGGCGCAGCTCGTTCTGGATGCCCGATTCGAGCAAGTGGTCGGTCAGCTGCGCGCGGATGACCGCGGCGGCGCGCACCGGCTCCAAGTCGGGCTCGGTGCTGGCGTGAGGCAGCTGGTCGGAGAGCCAGCGCTTGAGCGAACCGTAGCCCATCATCACAAAACCGCGGCGCAGCGAGTCGATACCGGTGCGCAGGCCAAGCGCGGCCGAATTGGTGTAGACGATGAAGCGGTAGGCGAGGATCGGGTCTTCGCTGAGGATGTCCTCAAAATTCTCCAGCGACTCATCGGCGTCAATTGCCTTGAGCAGGCGCGTAATCACTGCATGCGAGGGTTGTATCTGCTGGTGCCGCAGCTGGTACAGCACGTCTTCCACCGGCCAGCCAATCACGGCCAGTGCGTTGTGCTTGTCAAGGCAGTGCCCCACCAGCGCGCGGCTTGGCAGGTTTTCGTACATCTGCCCGTCAATTACGGGGCTGATGGCCGGCATCGGCGGTTTGGTCTTTTGGGCCGTGCTCTTCACCGGCTGCTGCGCTTGCAGGGCCGCCGCAGCGTTTTCCGGCTCCAGGCTCAGCAGGCTGTTGTCGAAAAAGCCGGCGACATCAGGCTCCGGAATGTTCCCCAGTTCGCCCCGCCAGACGAGCCGCAGCCCGCGCCTATGCGCCGCCTGCACCTGGGCGTGGATGGCGGAATCCTGCAGCCAGTCGCCTGGCACGCAGATCCAGGGGGTACCCAGCGGGGCGTGTTCCAGCATCTCGCACAGCATTTGCCGGTTTTGCGGTGCCAGCAGAATGGGTGGGCTGCTGGCCGTCCAGAGCTCTACCAGCGTGCGCAGCAGGTGCAGGGTATCCACGGGCGTCAGCGCATCGCTTTGCACCGTGAGTTCGATGCCTGCCAAGGTGCGCGCGCGCCCCCACAGGGGCCGATAGCCGAGAACCAGACTGCTAAGGACGGATTGGACCATGCGCTGTACGGCGTGCACAGCACACGCCAAAAATCAGGAAATGTAGTTGAACAGCGACAGCTTTTGCACCATCGCATAGGACTTCAGGGCTGCCTCGTTGCCGACCTGCTGGTTCTGAAAGTCGGAGATGCCCTTGATCATATCGAGGTCCTCGGCGCGCGAGCGGTCGGCTTCGAGCTGCACGCTGCGCGTGTCCTGGTTGCCGCTGATGCGGTCGGCACGGTTGAGCAGCTCACCCGCGTAGCTGCGCACGTTCTGCAGGCGCGCCAGCCCGGTGTCCATGTTGGCCAGCGCCTGGGCGACGGCCTGGGCTGCGTCGCTGCTGCTGCCTGCACCGCGGATGTCGCGGATGGCGGAATCGGCCACATCGAAGATGCTGTTGCTCGGTTGGAGTGTGAGCTGCACCGTATCGCCCAGTTGTGGCTTGCCGGTGAGCTGCAGGCTGAGGCCCGGAATGTCGTTCACGGGCACTGAGGCGGGTTGGCTCGGGTCGAAGTCGGGCGATATGAAGAGTGTGCTGCCATCGAACGGCGGGACGGCCACCGCCGGCGTGCTGACGATGGTGTACTGCGCCGCGAGCGTCCCGGGAGCAGTGCCCGCGGTGTAGGTGACGTTGATCTGATAGTCGTAAGCGTTGCCGCTGGCATCCACCGGCACTTGCGACGGATTGGTGCTGGTGACGGCGCTGGAGCCCAGTCCGTGGGTCGGCGGGGTGGCCGAGTTGACTTGCGCATTGAACACGCCGTCGCGCTGCGGGCGGAACATGAAGGCCGAATCGCCATCGAGCGCATTGGGGATGGCAACGGCCGAGCCGGCCATCTGTCCGGCCAGGCCGTCGAACTCGCCCATGGCATTGAGAAAAGGCGCTGCGGCGCTGCCCAGCGCGCTCAAGAGCGGCACGCCGTTGGTGTCCTTGCGGTTGGCCACGTCTCGCAATTGCGTGCGCAGGCCTTGCAACTGGTTGGCGACCGTCTCGCGGTCACTGGCAGTGAATACGCCGCTGCCGGCCGATACGACCAGTTCGCGCATCTCCTGCATCAGGCCGATGGCGTCGCCCAGCGTGGATTCCGCCTGCGCTACGGCGTTGCGTTGCACATCCAGCGCGCGTTGTTCGGTCTGGATGCGGCTGATGCGCGTCATGGCACGTTCGGCCTGCGCGGCAGCCACCGGGTCGTCGCTGGCGCGCAGCACGCGCTTGCCCGAGGTGAGGTTTTCCTGCAGGTTGGCAAGCGTGGTCTGCCGCGTGCCCATGTTGCGCAGCGCGTTTTCGTACATGTTGGCAGTGGACACGCGGGTGTTTGAATAGCTCATGGCGATTCCTTGGCAATCAGCGGCCCATGGTGGAGATCAGCGTGTCAAACACGCTCTGGGCGATCTGGATCATCTTGGCCGAGGCCTGGTAGGCCTGCTGGTACTGGATGAGCTGCGCGGCTTCTTCGTCCAGGTTGACGCCGGACACCGAAGTGCGGTTGCGCTCCAAAGTGGCAGCGAAACTGGAAGAGAGCTCTTGCGAAAACTGCGCGCTCTGTGTGCGTGCGCCGATTTGTGCCATGGCACCGGCAAAGCCATCGCTCAGCGTGGCGCCGTCGAACATCTTGGCATCGCGCAGGCCCATCATGGCGCCGGCGTTGCCGGCGTTGCGGGTGTACCAATCGCCATACTGCGCGTCGGTTGCATCGCCCACGGTCACGCTATCGCCCGATTTCGGCGTGCCGTTGAGCGTGATCTCCCAGCCGTCGATGGAAATCGGCTGGCCCGCGACATAGGGCAGGCCGGAAGTGCCGCTGGCCGGCGTGGTGGACCCGGTGACGCCATAGGTGGCTGGCGGACCCGCCGCAAACGTCAACACCACACCGAGCGCGGGCGGCGGCAGGAAGGCGCCTGGTTGTGCTGTCGCCTTGAGGCTGGCAAGCTGCAAGGTGCCGGCGTTCGCCGCACCCATCTGCGCGTTCACCGGGCTGGCTGCGGCCAGCTGCGAGGGTGAGAACTGCTGCGCCTGCATCTTGGCGGCCGCGTCCTTCATCGGGCTCACGAAGAACTGGTCGCCCGCGTTCGGCGGGCCACCCAGCGTGACCTGCAAACCCCGGTCGGTAAAGAAGGTCTGCATTTCGGCCAAAGTGGCGAAGCTCTGCGTCTGGCCGCTTGGCTGGCTGATGATGGCGCCGGTCGTCGCGCCGCTGAAAGCAACCACAAAGCTCGATGCCTGCAGTTTGCCCGGGTCGGAGAACGCCACGGCCATACTGACCCCGGACGTGTTGCTGCTGGCGGCCTTGGGTTGCACCGGAACTACATCCGCGAACAGCGCCTTACCCATGCTGCCGTCGAGCGTGAGCCCCAGTTCGTTCTGCGCGTTCAGACTCAGCGAAATGGCTGTGGCCATGCGGTTGAGCAAGTGGTAGCCCTCTTGCAGGTCGCTGTTCTGAAAGCGCAGCAGCCCGGCCATTTCACCGCCGCCCAGCGCGGCGTCGCTCAGCTCCTGCTTGACGGCAGCGCCCGGTTGCTGGAAGAACAAGCGCTTCTGACCACTCGCGGCGCCGAAGTCCTTGGCGTTCTCGATGGAAAGCATGGCGGACTGGTTGCCCAGCACCAGCGGCTGGCTTCCAGCGACAAAAATGCTCAAGGTGCCGTCGTCGGCTTCCACTTGCGTGGTCTGGATGAGCTTGTTCAAATCACGCACCAACTGGTCGCGTTGGTCGAGCAGGTCGTTGGCGGGCTGGCCATTGGCCCTGGCGCGCGCGAGCTGCTCGTTGACCCCGGCAATGTTCTGCGCCAGCAGGTTCACGGACTTGACGCCGTTTTGCAGCTGATCGGAGGCCGTGTTGGCAATGTCGTCCAGCCGTTCGGAAGCGCCCACCATGCGCTTGCCGGTCTCGTCGAGCCGTGCCAGCACGATGCTGCGTGCCGTCAGGTCCGTCGGGGAGTTCACCACGTCCGAGAACGCGTTCATCATGTCGTTGATGGCGGCGCCCAGGCCTGTGGGGCCGCCGGCAAAAACGTCCTGCAGTTGCTGCAGACGCCCGTAGCGCGCGGAGTCGCTAGCTTCCACTGCCGCTGCCGCCGTGGCCTGGCGTGTCAACAGTTCGCTGTGGTTGCGCAGAATGGTTTTTACGTCCACGCCCTTGCCGATGTAGCCGCCGCCGGTGAATTGCCCCTGCACCGTCTGCACCACCACCGACTGGCGCGAGTAGCCAGCGGTGTTGACGTTGGCGATGTTGTGGCCAGCGGTTTGCAGGCCGACCTGGTTGGCCAGCAGCGCGCG
>JAUCDU010000009.1:0-17877 GCA_034674825.1 Giesbergeria sp. | reverse complement strand
CCAGCAGCTACACCCGCCACCACGTCAATATCACCATGACGCAGGCCAAGGCGGTCAGCAACTACACCAACTCGATTCTGGCGAACATGGAAGCGCTGGACGACGGTTACGACGAGGCCCTGTTGCTCGACAGCTCCGGTTTTGTCTCCGAAGGTGCGGGGGAGAACATCTTCGTCATCAAGGACGGCGTCATCTATACCCCCGACCTGTCGGCAGGCGCGCTCAACGGCATCACGCGCAACACAGTGATGCACATTGCCAAGGATCTGGGGCTCGACGTGGTGCAAAAACGCATCACGCGCGACGAGGTCTATATCGCTGACGAGGCGTTTTTCACCGGTACGGCAGCAGAAGTCACGCCTATCCGTGAACTCGATCGCATTGAGCTGGGCGCCGGGCAACGCGGCCCGGTCACCGAAAAAATCCAGACGGCGTTCTTTGACATTGTGAACGGCCGCAACCCCAAATACGCCCACTGGCTGAGCAAGGTGTGATGGCATGAAGAAGCAAGAAGTCGTAGAGCTGCAGGCAGAAGATGTGAACCCTGAAGGAGGGATTTTCTGCCCCAACCCCAAGGCGGGCATGCAGCTGTGGAATGCACACCCCAAGGTGTATCTGGATATGGCGCACGCAGGCGCTGCCAAATGCCCGTACTGCGGCACCGAGTACCGCCTGGCGGCAGGTGCACGCGTGCAGAGCGCTCACTGAGAATGCGCGAGGCGCTCGTCCGCGGTCAGGCGGCGACCTGTCCGCAGGGTGAGCGCGCCCCCCCGATCGACACGGGGCTGCGGGTTTCTTTCCCCGTGTATTGGTACAAGCTGGTGCATCCAGTGCTGGAGCGCTGGGGGCGGTTTTTTCTGCAGGGAAAGCAGCACCGCCGGTACTTTGTCATGCCGGGCGACTACGTCAGCGGCTACACGACCAAGTTTGGTGCCTTCGAGGCAGAGGAAATAGCGGTCGCGAGGCAAGTGTGCCGCCATGCCTTTGGCGCCGATCGTCTGGCGCGCAGCACCATGGTGGATCTCGGCTGCCATATCGGCAACTACAGCGTGGAGCTGGGCCCCGCCTTTGCGGCGGTGCTGGCGGTGGATGCGGTGCAGAGCTATGCTCATGTGGCACGCGCCAATCTCGCCTGGAATGGTCTGGAAGGCCGGTCGACCGTTGTCTGCGCTGCCATTTCAGACTTCGAAGGCGAGCTGCTGCTGGAAATGGAGCGCCACGGCAACCTGGGGCATGCCCGGGTGGGTTCGGCCGAAGGCCGGGCCCCGGACGCCGTGGGTGTGGTGCGGGTGCGAGCCAGTTCGCTTGACACCTTGCTCCGTGACCACTCGCTGCTCCCGGTGGCATATATCAAATTCGACATCGAAGGCCATGAGATCGCAGCGCTTCGGGGTGGCCGCGAGACGATACACCAGCACACGCCGGTGATTCAGGTTGAAGTCGACGCGGGCAATTTGCCTGCCGTGCTGGCGCAGGTGGCCGACGCCGGCGTGGGCTACGACGCGTGGCAAGTGGTCCGGGGCGATCCACGGTGCACAGGACGCTTGGCCCGCCTGTGGTCGGCGCTACGGTGTGGCGGTAACCCCGTATTCGTGCAAAAGCTTTCGGGTGCGACCAATCGTCGGCATCTCCCCTGCGTGCTGCTGGTGCCGCAAGCCCTGGGTTTTGACTGGAATGCTGCGTTCCCGGTGGAGCAGTGGCTGCTGCCATTGCCAGAGCCTTTGCCCGCACCGCCTTACATCGGCGCCGAGCCCGCCCCCTCGCTTGACGACGTGACGGCGGTGGTCGTCACCTACAACAGCGCGCATTGCGTGGAGTCCATGGTGCAGCTGCTCGCGGCCATGCCCCACGTCGTCGTGGTTGACAACGGCAGCGACGATGGCACGCCAGAGCAGATTGCGGCTGCTTTGCCACATGTGCGGCTGGTGCGCCTGGACCGCAATGTGGGGTTCGGCAGCGCCAACAACCTCGCTCTGGACCAGATGGCGACGCCCTACGCGTTCCTCGTCAACCCCGACTGTCTGGTGAGCGCGCAGTCGGTGCAGGCCTTGATGCAAACGGCCAGACTCTGGCCGGATGCGGCCGTCATCGTTCCGCAATTGCTCGATAGCCAGGGCCAGCTGCAGTCGAACTATGGCTGGCCGCGCGGGCAATGGCGCTCTCGTGGCCCGCTGGCCGATGGCCCGACCTGCGTAGGCATGGCCTGCGGAGCCGTCATGCTGTTGCGGCTGTCGGCATTGCCACTGGGCCAGTGGTTCGATGAGCGCTTCTTCCTGTACTACGAGGATGAGGATCTCAGCCGGCGGCTTTTCGATGCGCACCTGCCGGTGGTGCTGGATCCACGCATCCGGGTTCTGCATGCGAACCGAAGCTCGGTGCGTGGTTCGCGGCCGCTGCAGGTGGAGTACCTGCGGGGTCTGCACCATGCACGCTCGAAAATCCTGTTTGTGGCCAAGCATGAGGGGGAAGCTGCAGCCAGACGCCAGCGCCGGGTGGCGCGGTGGCAGTCGCTGGCCATGATCGTGGTGCGGGTTGTCTTTCCCTCGCCTCGACACCTCGCGCGCGCGTGGGGACGGGCGGTGGGGTTCTGGCAGGCACCCTGCCGCTATTGATGCCCATGGAAAGGCTGGCAGCACTGCTGCGCAATGGCTCGGGGCATCTGGTGGTGGCCATGGCCTTTGCCGTGCCTGTATCGAACGCGCTGACAAGCGTGCTCGCCCTGGCCTTCCTGGTGGTCTCGCTGGTGGGCATTCCTGCGGGATCGTGGCGTGGGCGCGGCGCTTTCGTGCTGCAGCACCCGGTGGTCATCGCGAGCTTCGTCCTGTACGGCGTGGTGCTGGCCGGCGCGGCCTGGAGCGACAGCCCACCCGGGGGGCAGCTGGTGCGCAATCTTTCGCTGCTGCTGCTCCCGCTTTTCGGCCTGGTGCTGCAAACAGGGCCGTGGGCACGCCGATGCTGGACTGCGTTCTCGCTGGCGATGGCGCTGACGCTGGTGCTTTCGCTCGGGCATGGCATTTGGCGCCTCGTGGGCAGCGGGGTGTGGCGCCTTCCTTTTCAGGGCGACGGTGATGCCATTTTCCATGTGCATATCACGCACAACGTGCTGATGTCGCTGGCCGTGTTGTTGTGGCTTGCGCGCGCCCTGACGCCAGGCGCAGTGAGCAACCGCTTGCGCGCCCTCCTCTTCGCCGGGTCGGCGCTTGCGATCTTCAACATCCTGTGGATGGTGCCCGGGCGCACCGGTTATGCGACGCTGCTGGCAGCTCTGCTCACGCTCTTGTTCCTGCACTGCCGTCCAAGTTGGCGTTTGCCGGGTGTGCTGGCGCTCATCGCGCTGGTAGGCGCGGCGGCGTTGCTGTCGGACAGCTTGCAAGGCCGGATAGACCGCACCTGGCGCGAAATGCAGGCTTTCAGCGGCGCAGACGCTGCGGTGCGGGGTGACGTGCGCCTGGCAGATTACCGTTTGGCCATCTGGCGCGAGGCGCTGCCCGTCATCGCCCAAAGCCCGTGGTGGGGCCACGGCACGGGTAGTTACCACGCGGCCTTCTGCGCCCACGCCCAACCCAAAGAGATGTGTCAGTTCGGCGGCGGCAAACATCCGCACAACCAGTTTTTGTTCGCGGCCATCGAAGGCGGGGCTTTGCTGGCAGCTTGCTACGCAGCCTGGTTGCTGGCCCTGGCCTTCTCCCTGTGGCAGCGCCGACGCGAGAGCGACCTGGGTACGGTGGGGGTAGGCTTGTGGCTGGTGTGGATGGTGTACGCCATGGTCGATACGCCGCTGCAGCTCCTGACCGAGCGCACGCTGTTTCCGCTACTTTTCGCGGTGGCGCTGTTTGCTCCCTTGCGCGGGGAACGCAAGTCCAGCGCAAGCAGCACGAGCAGTGCGGCAAGGCCTGCTGGCGCCGACTGAAATCAGGCGGAAGGTTCGCTTGAAGGCGCTTGGCGCTCAAGCGCAGCACGCAGTTCCCGCTGCATGCGCAGTAGGAGTTCGCCCGCACCCGGCAGGTCGTTGACCAGCCCCACGACCTCGCCCACGGTCACATGGGCGGCGTCAAAATCCCCCGCTTGAACGCCAGCGTCGTAGCGGGACCGTGCCGCCTCGGGGTCGGCCTGCAGCGCCGCAATGTGGCCCTCCCACTGCCGGTGCAAGGCGTTGCGCACCGCGCGGAAGTCGTATTGGGCCGGCCATTGCTTGCGCCGCAGGATGTCAAAAATGGCGCTGCGGGCGGTGCCGTCGCCATTGGTGACCAGCGCGTGCTGCTTGGCGCTTTGCGGCGCCAGGCTCTCGGTGGTGCACCACAGACGGCTGCCGACAAGCGCTCCGTCGGCGCCCAGGGTCATGGCCGCAGCCAGCGTTCGGCCATCGGCGATGCCGCCAGCGGCCAGTAGCAGGGTTTGAGGTGCCTGCACCGCCAGCCAGTCGGCCAGTTCCGGCACCAGCGTGAAGGTCGAGCGTCCGTCGAGCGCGTTCATGCCGTGGCCGCCGGCTTCGGCGCCCTGGGCGACCACCACCTGCGCTCCGGCATCAATCGCCTGCGCGGCTTGCTCCAGGCGTTGGATCTGGCAGATCAGCGGAATGCCCGCCGCGGCAATGCGCGGCGCGTACGGGCGCGGGTCGCCAAACGACAGCATCAGCGCGCGCGGGCGCTGCGCCGGCGGCAGGTCCAGCAGCCAATCAAGGGCACTGGCGTCTTCGTCCAGCTTCCAGGTGATGAATCCGCAGCCAATGCGGCCGGTGTCCGCTGCCTCCAGCGCCAGCTGGTACTCACGCTGCGTCCAGCCCAGGTCGGCATAGCCGCCGCCCACCAGCCCCAGGGCCCCGGCACGTGCGCAGGCCGCCGCAAGAGCGCCCCCGGAGGCAAGGGCCATGGGGGCCAGCGCGATGGGTGTCGTCAGCCCGAAGGCGCGAGAAAAGCGGGAGTGTTCAAGCGGGTGCATGCGCACTATTGTGCGAAGCCCTGCGCGAGGGGCAGGCGCAGCACGAAGCAGGCCCCGCCCCCGGCGTGGTCTTCGCAGTGCACGCTGCCCTGGTGGCGCAGCACGATGGAGCGCACCAGCGCCAGCCCGAGGCCCACGCCGCCGGCGCGCTCGCTTGCGCCAGGCAGGCGGTAGAAGGGCTCGAAGATGCGTTCGCGCTGCGCCAGTGGCACGCCGGGCCCGCGGTCGCAGACGCGCACCTCGGCCCAGCCGCCGCTGTGGCGCACGCTGAGCGTGATCGGGCCGTGGCTGTAGCGGCGTGCGTTTTCCAGCAGGTTGCGCAGCGCGCGGCGCAGCAGCCTGGCAATGCCGCGCACCTCGATGTCGGCGCCGCTGACCTCCAGGTCGGCGTCCACGCGGGCGCATTCTTCGGCGGCCAGGCCGATCAAGTCCACGGTTTCCACATCGCCGACATCGGCCTCGCGCGCGTCGAGCCGGCTGGCCAGCAGGATTTCTTCGACCAATTGGTCCAGCTCGCCCACGTTGCGCTCGATTTCCCGCCGGAACTGCGCCGAGGGCTGGTTGCCGTCCATCAATTCGAGGCCCATGCGAATCCGGGTGAGCGGCGAGCGCAGTTCGTGCGAGGCGTTGGCCAGCAGCGATTTGTGCGACTGCACCAGCGTTTCGATGCGCTCGGCGGCGGCGTTGAACTGGCGCGACAGGTCGGCCACTTCGTCCTGGCCCTGCACCGGCACGCGCGCCGCCAGATCGCCCCCGCCAAAACGCTGCACGCCGTGCTGCAGCACCTCGAGGCGCAGCAGCAGCCGCCTGATGATGGGGAACACGCCGATGGCAACGCCAATGCCTACGAGGCCTAGCATCCACAAAAAACCAAAAGGTGGCTGCGTCCAAAACGCTGCATCGCGGTTGCGCGAGCGGCGCGCTCCGTCCGGCCGTGGATCGCGCCGCGCGACCTGCAAGGTGTAGGCCTCGCCCGAATCGAGCTGAAGCTTGAATTCGAGTCCTTCGCCGCGCACCCACTGCGCGACGCCGCGTCCGAGCGCGTCGCCCTGCGCGTTGCTGACCACCACTTCCCGCGGCGTCTGCACCCGTTGCGCTTCATTCTGCTCTGCCGCAATGCGCCACGCCCAGCCCACCATCAAGGTCAGCACCGCGACGCCGCCGACCACGGCAAGCCAGATGCGCAGGTAGAGGCGGCGGGAAAAGGGGTTGATCAAAAACATTTCAGGAATGTCCTAAAAGGGTGTGTAACGACCGCGCACTTTCAGCCGCAGCCGCGCGCGCGAGGCCGCGCAAGGGTCGCCCCGCCGCGCTGGCGGCGTCCCCCTCCGGGGGAAGGCGCGAAGCGACTCAGGGGAGCATGTCAATCCTGTTGTTTCGCAAACACGTAGCCGACGCCGCGCACCGTCAGGATGCGGCGCGGGTTCTTCGCGTCGTCCTCGATCGCGGCGCGGATGCGGCCCATGTGCACGTCGATCGAGCGGTCAAAGGCTTCGAGCTCGCGGCCACGCACGGCTTCCATGATCTGGTCGCGCGTCAGCACGCGGCCAGCGCGCTCGGCCATGGCAACCAGCAGGTCGAATTGGTACGAGGTGAGCTCGCACGGCGTGCCGGCCACCGCCACCGTACGTGCGTCGCGGTCGATCTCCAGCGAGCCAAAGCGCAGTGTCTGCGCCTCTGGCACGCTGCCTTCGGTGCGGCGGCGCAGTACGGCGCGGATGCGCGCCAGCAGCTCGCGCGGCTCAAACGGCTTGGGCAGGTAGTCGTCGGCACCCAGCTCCAGGCCGATGATGCGGTCCATCGGGTCGCCCTTGGCCGTCAGCATCAGCACCGGCACGCGCGCGGCCGGGCCCTGCATGCTGCGGATGCGGCGGCATACGTCCAGCCCGTCGATGTCGGGCAGCATGAGGTCGAGGATGACCAGCTCGGGCAGAGCGCTGCCGCCCTCCAGCCTGGCCAGGCCGCTCTGGCCGTCGCCGCAATGCTCCACCTGCATGCCCGATTGCCCCAGGTACTCCACCACCATCTGCGCGAGGCGGCTGTCGTCTTCAATCATCAGCAACTGGGTGGTCATGGCGTCTTCGGTGTTGGGGGAATGAACATGGTGGCGCGTGGGCATCTCGCAGGCTTGAAGGCGGGGTAAAGCCGGGGTAAACGCCCACCTGATTTGTTACTATAAATTGTGTAGCTGGACAGGCTTATCCATCAAACGCTGGACGCTGTTTTTGTCTTGAAGCGAGGAACACCAGCAGCAGCACCGGCACACCCAGCAACGCGGTTCCCAGGAAGAACGGGCTGTAGCCATAGGCATCGACAAAGCGGCCCGAGAAGCCGGCAATCCACTTGGGCAGCAGCAGCATCACGGAGCTGAGCAGCGCGTACTGCGTTGCCGAGTACTGCACGTTCGTCAGGCCCGAAAGGTAGGCGATGAAGGCGGCCGACGCTATGCCGCCCGAGAGGTTGTCGGCCGAAATGACGAACACCAGTCCCGTCAGGTCGTGCCCGCGCGTGGACAGCCAGGCAAACAGCAGGTTGCTCGAAGCCGAGAGCACGGCGCCCAGCATCAGCACCCGCATCACGCCCACGCGCAGGGCCAGCGCGCCGCCGAGAAACGCGCCCAGCAAGGTCATGAGCACGCCAAACACCTTGGTGACGGCGGCCACCTCGTCCTTGCTGTATCCCATGTCCACGTAAAACGGGTTGGCCATGATGCCCATCACCACATCGCTGATGCGGTAGACCGCAATCAGCGAAAGGATGAGCACTGCCTGCCAGCGGTAGCGCGTCAGAAAATCGGCAAACGGCGCCACCAGCGCGCCGTGCAGCCACTCGGCCACGTTGCGCGATGGCGCCAGCGTGCGGCCCGCCGGCTCGGGCGAGAGCAGCACGGTGAGCGTGCCGACCAGCATCGAAGCCGCCATGACCAGGTACGCCGTGCGCCAGGCGGCCGGTTGGTATCCGGTGATGCCGCCCAGCTCGGCCCGCGCCGCCAGCCACAGTACGCCGGCGCCGGCCCAGATCATGGCCAGCCGGTAGCCCGTCTGGTAGGTGGCGGCGAGTGCGGCCTGGCGGTCCACGTCGGCCGATTCGATGCGAAAGGCGTCCAGTGCAATGTCCTGCGTGGCCGAGCCAAACGCCACCGCCAGCGCGCACCAGACCACCGGAGTGAGCGCCTGCGCCGGGTCGTTGAAGGCCATGCCCGCCAGCCCGGCCATCACCAGCGCCTGCGACAGCAGCAGCCAGCTGCGCCGCCGCCCCAGCCAGCGCGTCAGCAGCGGGATCGGCAGCCGGTCCACCAGCGGTGACCACAGCCACTTGAAGGCGTAGGCCAGGCCGACCCAGCTGAGATAGCCGATGGTGGTGCGGTCCACCCCGGCTTCGCGTAGCCAGAACGACAGCGTGCCAAGTACCAGCAGCAGCGGCAGCCCGGCGGAAAACCCCAGCGTGAGCATGCGCAGGCTGGCTGGTTCGCGGTAAATGAGCCAAGCCTCGCGCCAGCTGCGGCGGCTAACGGGGGCTGTGGAAGTCGCTGGTGGCATGGTCTGGAACCTGAGGTGTTGAGAGGATTATCCGTATGCATGCCCCGCTACCATGCAGCCATGGCCCATGCCCCGGTTCTCCTGCCCCTTCTTTCTTTGCGCCAATACAGCGGCGAACACGCAGCGCACGCGCACGACCACGCCCAGGTGCTCTTCGCGCTGCGCGGGCGCATGGAGCTGGAAGTGAACGGCCGTGCCGCTTTTGTCGACACCACGTGCGGCATGGTGGTGCCGGCCGGTACGGTGCACGGTTTTCTGGCGCTGCCGGGCGCACGCCTGCTGGTCATCGACGCGCCCGCGCAGGCGGGTGTCGATCGGGTGCGGCGCTTTGCCGTAGCGCATGCGCAGCTGGGCTGGAGAGTGAGCGACGATGCGGTTGAAAGGCTCCAGCAGATTCTGCAGTCCCGGCGTGTGCTGGTGCGCCGCGCCATCCTGCCCGAGCAAATTTCACGGACTGTGGGCGCAGCCCTGCACGAGCCCTGGCCCACCGCCCGCATGGCGGCGCTGTGCGCGTTGAGCCCGCAGCGCTTTCATGCCCGCTGGCGAGAGCTGACGGGCCAGACGCCCCAGGCCTGGCTGCGCGGGTTGCGGCTGGATGCGGCGCAGCGCCTGCTGGCGCGCGGCCAGTCACTGGAAGCCACCGCGCTGCAGCTGGGCTACGCCAGTGCCAGCGCCCTGGGCTTCGCGTTGCGGCGCGAGCGCTCTTGTGGCGCCCGCGCCTTACGCCGGGGAGCAAAGTAACTCCGGAATTGAGAGCTAATAACGCTCTCTAAAAAAGCGCTACAGCCATTTTCTAGTCAAATTTACTTGATTAGCGACTTGTCTCAGACAGCGCGCACGACCGGCGCAGGCGATGGGGGTCAGATCACGATTTCGTGCAGCGAAACTCGTGCTCTGACATCCATCGCCGGAATGTTGGGCGCTGCGTTTCCAGGTGGGCCGCCATGACCTGCCTGAGGCATGTCGCTAATCAGGCAAATTTATAAGCAAAGTACTTCGCGCGTTGCTCGACATTTGCCCGCGTTGGGCGCGGCACCATTCCAGGTATGTCGATTTCCCATTCCACCCGCGGTATCGCCATGGTGCTGCTCGCCGCCATGCTTTGGGGCACCACCGGCACGGCGCAAAGTCTGGCGCCTGCGGGGCTCTCGCCCTATTGGGTGGGCGCGCTGCGTCTGGCGGTGGCCAGTGCTTTCTTTGCCTTGCTGGCGGCGCCGGGGCTGTGGCGGCGCGCCGGCACCCCCGGACTGCCGTGGCGCCCCGTGCTGCTGGCAGGCGTGTGCGTGGCGGCGTACAACCTGAGCTTCTTTGCCGGCGTGAAGGCCAGCGGCGTGGCGCTTGGCACGGCCATTGCCATCGGCAGCGGGCCGATCTGGGCGGGGCTGCTGCAGATACTGGCGCAGCGGCGCTGGCCTGCGCCGGTCTGGTGGGCCGGCACGCTGCTGGGCGTGGCCGGCGGTGCGGCCATGGCGCTCGATGGGCGCTCTGCGCTCCGCGCCCCGCTGGTCGGCATCGCGCTGTGCCTGCTGGCGGGGCTGGCGTACGCGGCCTATGCCCTGCTCAACAAGCGCTTGGTGGCTCAGGCTGGCGCGGCCAGTGTGAACCTGGCGGTGTTCGGCACCGCCGCTCTGCTGTCGCTGCCGGTGGCAGGCGCGCTGGGCGGGCCGTTGAAGGCTTCAGGCAGCACCTGGGCCATTCTGGCCTACTTGGGTTTGGTGGCCACCGGCGTGGCATATCTGCTGTTCAGCCACGCACTGCGCCATATCAGCGGTGCCACGGCGGTGACGCTGGCGTTGGCTGAACCGGTGACGGCGTTTACGCTGGCCATTGCTGTGGTGGGCGAGTCGCTCTCGGGCATGGCGTTCTGGGGGCTGGCCGGAGTGCTGGCGGGGCTGCTGCTGGTGATTTGGGCCGAGCTGCACGGCGGGTAGGCAGCCCTCTGACCCTGCGTGCAGATGAGTCTTCCAGCGAGCCTCGTGAGGGGCACGATGGCCTACACGCGGGGCCTGTACAGTCCCCCTAGACTGCTGGCTATGGCCTTTTCCCCGATATTTCTGCATGGCACCAAAGCGACCGAAACCATGGGCGCTGTCGCAGGCTGCTGCCGTTTATGCGCCGCGTCAGCCGGGGTGTGGAATGCGCGCCGCGGCTTTTTACTGGCCACGGGCTTGGCGGCTTGCACATCGGCCGTGGCGCAGGTGGATGTGGGCGAATCGTCCAAGATGCGCAAGCTGGTGCCAGCCGAAATGCTGGAAAACGCCGCCGCCGAGCAATACGCCCAGCTGCTGGCGCAGGCCCGTGCCCAGCGCGCGCTTGCGCCGCCAAACCACCCGCAGCTGGTGCGTCTGCGCGGCATTGCGCAGCGCTTGATTCCCTTCACCGCCCAGTGGAACCCGCGCGCGGCCCAATGGCGCTGGGAGGTCAACCTCATTGGCAGCAAGCAGGTCAACGCCTTTTGCATGCCGGGCGGCAAGATTGCCTTCTACACCGGCATCCTGGAGCAGCTCAAGCTCAGCGACGATGAAGTCGCCATGGTCATGGGCCATGAAATGGCGCACGCCCTGCGCGAGCACGCCCGCGAGCGCATCGCCAAAAGCCAGGCGACCAACATCGGCCTGCGCCTGGGCGCGCAGCTACTGGGCCTGGGCGATCTGGGCAACCTGGCGGCCGGCCTCGGTGGCCAGTTGCTGACGCTGCAGTTCAGCCGCAGCGACGAGAGCGATGCCGACCTGGTCGGCCTGGAGCTGGCGGCGCGCGCTGGCTTCGATCCGCAGGCCAGCGTCACGCTGTGGACCAAGATGGGCGAGGCGACTGGCGAGCGTCAGCGGGGCCTGGCGTTCCTCTCGACCCATCCGTCGGGGCCGGCGCGCATACGCGAGCTCAAACGCAACGCGCCCAGTGTGCAAGCGCTGTACGAGGCGGCGCGCACTGCGCCGCAAAAAATCAAGTGAAATTGACCGCTAGCGCTTATACATAAAGCGCAAACAGCTATTAAAACAATAGTATCAACTGGGCTGCACGCGGGCAATGCAGCGCGGCGCGCAGCCCTTATCGATCGCGGCGCCATCGCCTACGTGCCAGACGCATGCGTCCCTCTATCGTGTTTGCAAGGCGCAAACATGCGCCAAGGTGTAACTTTGAGAGGAACTGTGATGAGAACAATCAGCAAGCTAGCCTTTGCGACGGTCGTGGCCGTTGTGGCTGCCAACGCCAGCGCGGAGGTGATTTTTTATCAAGGGCAGGATTTTCAAGGGCGCTCGTTCAGTGCCGATGGACGGGTCGAGAACTTTGACCGCTTCGGCTTCAACGACCGCGCCTCCTCGGTGACCGTAAGAGGCGAGCGTTGGGAAGTATGCGAAGACGCGCGCTTCAGAGGCCGTTGCATGGTGCTGCGCCCCGGACAGTACCCTTCGCTGGGAGCGATGGGCCTTGGCAACCGCATCTCGTCCGCGCGTGCCATCGACCGCAATGAGCGCGTGGACCAACGGCGTTACGCACCGGCCCCAGCGATTGCAAAGATCACGTTCTATGGCCAGCAAGGATTGAAAGGCCGGTCGTTTACCACCGACGTCGCAGTTGAGGATTTCCGCGACAAAGGCTTCAACGACCGCGTCTCGTCACTCGTGGTGACCGGCCCCGACCAGTGGGAGGCGTGCGAAGACATTCGTTTTGGCGGTCGCTGCGCCATCCTGCCGCCGGGGCGCTACGCCACGCTGCGGGGCACCGG
This sequence comes from Giesbergeria sp., assembly GCA_034674825.1. Lineage (GTDB taxonomy): Bacteria > Pseudomonadota > Gammaproteobacteria > Burkholderiales > Burkholderiaceae_C > Simplicispira. Next base: position 5,673 of record JAUCDU010000009.1, on the reverse strand, counting down.
GCTGAACAACCGCATTTCGTCGGTGCGCAACCTGTCGGCCCAAGCGCCGCCTCCGGCGCCCGCGCAAATTGCCTTGTTTGCGCGCGAGGGGTTTGAGGGCCAAGCCTTCACGGCCGACCGCTCGCTGCGCAATCTCAACCGACAAGACTTCAACGACAGCGCCTCATCCGCCATTGTCGTTGGCGACCAGAACTGGGAAGTCTGCGACGACGTGCGCTTCGAGGGCAGGTGCATGGTACTGCGGCCTGGCCAGTACCCGACGCTCGCCGCCATGGGGCTGAACAACCGTGTGTCTTCGGTGCGGGAGCTCGACCCGAATGTGCGCATTGATCCGCGCCGCTATGCGCCCACGCCCGTGGCAGCGCCCGATTACCGCAGGCGCGGGCAAGAGCGCCTGTTTGAAGCCGACGTGCTCTCGGTGCGCGCCGTGGTCGGACCGCCTGAGCGGCGTTGCTGGATCGAGCGCGAGCAGGCTGCGCAAGAGCAGAACCAGGTGAATGCACCGGGTGCCGTGCTCGGTGCCTTGCTCGGCGGTGTTCTCGGCCACCAGGTCGGCGGCGGCAGTGGCAAAGACATTGCCACTGCCGGTGGTGTCATCGCCGGCGCTGTGATCGGCTCCAAAATGGGCAACAGCGGCGCCAGTGCCCAGGCGCGGGACGTGCAGCGCTGTGAGGACGTGCCCAGCCAGGCCCGCCCTGAATACTGGGACGTCACCTACAGCTTCCGTGGCCAAGAGCACCGCATCCAGATGACGGCCCCGCCCGCCGGACGCACCATTACGGTCAACGGCCAGGGCGAGCCGCGCATGTAAGCGCATTTGCGATTTCGCATGCGACGGGCCTTCGGGCCCGTTGCCACGCCTGCCCGCTTGCGCTCGAGGCTGATCGTCGTCTTTAAGTGCCCTGCACGTAGGGGTTGCTTATGCGCTCGCGCCCAAAGCTGCTTTCCGGCCCGTGGCCGGGGATGAACACCGTCGCATCGCCCATCGGCCACAGCCGCTGGGTGATGCTGTCGATGAGCTGCTGGTGGTTGCCCTGGGGGAAATCGGTGCGGCCGATGCTGCCGGCAAACAGCACGTCGCCGACAAAAGCGCGCTCAATTTGCGGCGCATGAAACACGACATGGCCGGGCGTGTGGCCCGGGCAGTGGCGCACGTTCAAGGTCTCGTGGCCGATCTGCACCGTGTCGCCATCGTCCAGCCAGCGCGTGGGCGTGAACTGCTGCGCCGGCGGAAAGCCGAACATGGCGCTTTGCTGCGGCAGCGCGTCGATCCAGAACTGGTCCCCTGGGTGCGGTCCAATGATGGGCAGTTGCAGGCGCTCGGCCAACTCGCCCGTGCCGCCGGCATGGTCGATGTGGGCGTGCGTGAGCCAGATAGCCTTGAGCTTTACCCCGAGGCGCTGCAGCTCGGCCAGCAGCAGGTCGATGTCGCCGCCCGGGTCGATGATGGCGGCCTCCATCGTGGCATCGCACCAGACGATGGAGCAATTCTGCTGAAACTGGGTGACAGGGACGGTGAGGTACTGGAGCATGGCGTAACAGATGGTTGTTGCTAACAGAGAGTGGCTTTTTCGAACAGAGAGTGGCAGCGTTCTGAACAGAGAATGGCTTTTTCAAACAGAGCGTGGCTTAGCGGTGCCCGAAGGGTGGGCCGTTTGCAGACAGATCGGGCTTTGCTTCAAACGTGGTGTGGCTAGTTTAAAAAAAATAGTTCGCTAGGAATATGAGGCCATCCCGTCTCACCGTCGCAGCCATTGGACGACTCTGCGGCACACCTTGAAGCACGTGGACAAATAGTGCAACCTGGCTAAGAGCTTGACCTAAAGGCACGGTCGTCCGCCCTTGTGAACGTGTTCATGGGCAATGAAGTCTGAGATAGTGCAATAGAGTCTGAGAGACAATGCGGTGACAGACTGCCCGTCAACTCGTTGTGGGTGGCTGCGGCTGCACTCAGTACGTCAAGTTCGTCTCCCGCAGACCGCCCCGCATTGGCTTGGCTGTCGGCGTTGCAGCGATTGCTGTCGGTGGGCCGCCCAATGCAGGCGTCTGAATTCGGCCAGAAGCAGTCTGGCGCTCGAGTACCGAAGCTAGTGTAATTGGGGCATGGAAACCATCGACTTTGCGGAGAAGGCAGTTGACGCCTCGCTAAATGAGGCGCGCGCCTCATATGACGCCATGCATGAGCGGGCCTACAAGTTCGCGACCTTGACCATGGGCGCGTCGGGCGCCGTCTCAATCTACGCTTTAGGCAAGATCGGCGCGGACGGATACCTCTGGCACGTCATTCCAATGGCGCTCCTAGCCGCTTGGTGGTTCGTGGCGGCGTCTACGCTGCTCCTAAAAGGGGCGGCTACCAATGAGATGTCGGCCGGCACCACGAGCGCGAAGATTCGCGAGAGGGTCACGAAGCACTCCAAGAAAGAGGACGGAGAGACGGATCTGGCGCAAGGCTTGAACTTGACAAGGTGGGACCAAGTGGCTTCAGCCGACATCCAAATCCAAGCGTTCAGTGACGCGAACATCGAGCGGGCCAAAGCGCTCGACGCGGCCTACCGATGGATGGTCGCTTCGCCGCTGGCGGGGGTGACTGGCTTGGTCTTGGCGTACGTCATTCAGCGCTAGAACTTACTTGGTTTCATAGGGGCGCTGATCGTCTCTCCGCATGGGAGCTTGGTCCAATGGCTGCGGATTGGCCGGGATCGGCGCGGGCGCGGGGCTGTTCTCCACGTAGTTGTCTTATTCAATACTTAGGCTTCGAGGGAACCTCGATTCGCACTGGCACCTGCTCGATGGGCTGTGGATTGGCGGGAATAGGTGCGGGAGCTGATGCCATGGTCATGTCCTCGTTGCGCGATGCCGAATGATAGGGCAGCTCAACGGCACCCTTCGCCATCTTTCGCTTGGTTAGACGTAAACGGCTTTCGGTCCTAATGTGATGGGTAGCCGCCCGCCAGCTCCATCGCTAGATTGGGAGAATTGGCCAGAAAAAGTTACTGAATGGCATCGGCTCTGGAGTCGTCCTCGTGCGGGTCAACGTCTAGCTTCGGCGACAATTCCTGCACGAAATAAACATGTGAGCGGATGACCGTCCAACAGACCCGGAACTACCACTACGTCCCACGGTGGTATCAGCGCGGCTTCCTCGCGCCGGGTCAGTCTCGTCTCTTCCACCTCAACCTCGCCCCTGATCGTTCGACGCTTCCTGGTGGCCGACAGGTGCTGCGCAACGATTTGCACAAGTGGGGGACAGCAATGTGCTTCGTGGAGTACGACCTGTACACAACGCACTTCGGTTCGATCGTCAACGACGACATCGAGAAGCGCCTGTTCGGCACTCTTGACGACCAGGGGTTCAAGGCCGTGCGCGCCTTCGCGCTCGGCGATCCTTCTGAGGTGCACGAGGCGTTCCAGGACTTCTTCGAGTACATGGCTGCACAAAAGCTGCGCACGCCTAAAGGGCTGGATTGGATCCGCGCGTGCTACGAGCCTCTTAACCAGATCGAACTTATGGTGGAGATGCAGGCCCTCCGGCTGATGCAATGCACGATGTGGGCCGAGGGCGTCCGGGAAGTTCTCACGGCGGCAGACTAAGACGTGAAGTTCATCGTGACAGTGAATCGCCCCGGTTTTTGAGGAGGCTCTTTTCTCTGAGAGGATTGAGCTATGAAGAAGTCGAACAAGTTCTCACCCGAGGTTCGCGAGCGCGCTGTTCGCATGGTGCGCGAGCACCGAGGCGATTACCCCTCGCTGTGGGCAGCCATCGAATCCCTTGCCCCCAAGAGCGGCTGCATGCCGCAGACGCTCAATGAATGGGTCAAGCGCGACCAGATCGACACTGGTGTGCGCGATGGCATCACCACGTCCGAGCGGGAACAGATGAAGGCACTGGAGCGCGAGAACAAGGAGCTGCGCAAAGCCAATGAGATCCTGAAGCTGGCCAGCGCGTTTTTCGCCCAGGCGGAGCTCGACCGCCGTCTGAAGTCCTGAGGGAATTCGTCGACCAGCATCGACAGGCCTACGGGGTCGAGTCGATCTGCAAGGTGTTGCAGATCGCCCCATCAGGCTATTGGCGCCACGCCGCCCATCAAAGCAATCCCCACCTGCGCTGTGCGCGCTCCAAACGAGACGACGGCTTGGCACCTCACATCGAGCGTGTCTGGCACGCCAACCTGCGCGTCTACGGAGCCGACAAGGTCTGGAAGCAGATGAATCGCGAGGGAGTTTCCATTGCCCGTTGCACGGTCGAGCGCTTAATGAAACGGCTGGGCTTGCAGGGCGTACGCCGTGGCAAGGTGGTGCGCACCACGATCAGCGACATGAAGGCGCCATGCCCACTGGATCGGGTCAACCGGCGGTTCTTGGCTGAGCGGCCCAACCAGCTGTGGGTCTCGGACTTCACGTACGTCTCGACCTGGCAGGGCTGGCTGTACGTGGCCTTTGTGATCGACGTGTACGCCCGGCGCATCGTGGGCTGGCGGGTCAGTCGTTCCATGCACACAGACTTCGTTCTGGATGCTCTGGAGCAGGCGCTGTATGCACGGCAACCCGAGCGTGATGGGGCCTTGATTCATCATTCCGATAGGGGGTCGCAATACGTGTCCATCCGCTACAGCGAACGACTCGCAGAAGCTGGCATCGAGCCCTCTGTTGGCAGCAAGGGCGATAGCTACGACAACGCCTTGGCCGAGACGATCAACGGGCTGTACAAGGCCGAGGTGATCCATCGACGGTCATGGCCAACCCGTGACTCGGTGGAGCTGGCCACCCTGGAATGGGTCTCCTGGTTCAACCATCACAGGCTGCTCGGATCCATCGGATACGTCCCGCCGGCAGAAGCTGAGGCAAACTACTACCGGCAACTCGCCAAGCAGGCCACCACGGTGGCGGCCTGACTTAAACCAAATGGCCTCCACGGAACCCGGGGCGATTCACAGATCATCCGGTGACGATCTACAACGCGCAGGTCAATGCATGGCATGCGCCGCCAGCTCATGAAGATGCGCATCATGCAAACCAATGCCCTGCGCGGCATCCTGGCCTAGTTCGGCATTGCCATGCCAGTGGTGCACAAACAATTGCTCACGGTGATCCAGGGTGAACTGGCCCAGGCCCAGCAAGATGATCTGCTGCGTGCCATCTTGGTGATCAGTGTGCAGGAGCAACTCAAGCGCATTGATGCCTTGCAAAATTACATCGACCACATTGGTCAGCGTGAGCTAGGGAAGGTCTGCATAAATCACCTCCCGATGTGCTCGGCGCGCCGAGGAGCTGAGAAAATCTAAGCCATGAAACAAGCGGACCTTGGGCTGAACCTTACAACCAAACGCACGCGCAAGCGTGAGTTCCTCGGGGAGATGGAGCGCGTGGTGCCGTGGGCGCAGTTAGTTGCCTTGATCACGCCGTACGCACCGCAAGGCAAGCGCGGGCGCCCGCCATTCGCTGTGCAGACCATGCTGCGAGTGCACTTCATGCAGCAGTGGTTCACGCTGAGCGATCCGGCCATGGAAGAGGCTCTGCACGACGTGCCGTTGTTCCGCGAGTTCGCTGGCTTGACCTGGGACACCGCAGTGCCCGACGAGACGACGATTCTTCGATTCCGCCGGCTGCTGGAAGAACACAAGCTGGCCCCGCAGATCCTGGCGCTCATCAACGAACTGCTCAGCGCCAAGGGCC
>JAUCDU010000008.1:0-17883 GCA_034674825.1 Giesbergeria sp. | reverse complement strand
CAGCGCGCCGAAGACGATTTGCAGCCCGTACCGCAGGACGACCTGCCCAGCGAGATTCGGCCCTTTGCGGCCGCCATCAACCGCCTGCTGGGGCGCGTGAGCGCATCGATGCAGGTTCAGCGCCGCTTCGTGGCCGACGCCGCGCACGAGCTTCGCTCACCCTTGACCGCCCTGTCGCTGCAGGCCGAGCGCCTGGCCCAAGCCCCGATGTCCGTCCCGGCCCAGGAGCGGCTTGATGCGCTGCGCCGCGGAATCGAACGCGGTCGCCAGCTGCTTGAACAGCTCCTTGCGCTGGCAAAGGCACAATCCGCTCCCGATGCCCCCAAGGCAGCACTTTCGGTTCGGCAGGTGTACCGCAAGGCGCTCGAAGACCTTCTTCCTCTGGCCGAGGCCAAGCACATCGACATCGGGTTGGAGGGCAGCGAAGACGCCACGGTCTGGGCAAGCGAATTCGACCTTGGAACGGTGGTGCAAAATTTGGTGGACAACGCCATTCGCTATAGCGAGCAGGGCGGCAGGATCGACCTCTCGGTTCTTCCCGGCGACCACATGGCCGTACTGCGCATCGAGGACTCAGGGCCAGGCCTTTCCGCACAGGAGCAAGCGCGCGTGTTTGACCCGTTCTACCGCTCACCGGGCAGCGGACAGACAGGCTCGGGCCTGGGCCTATCTATTGTTCAGACGACCGTACAGCGCATGGGAGGCCGGATCGAGCTGGGACACACTGACGAAGCGAAGCATCGCGGGCTGCGGGTTTCGGTCTATCTGCCATTGGCAAACGTCGCTGCCACCAAAAACCGTAGCCGCGATGTGTAGCGTGCCGGCCAGGCCTGCCCGGAGACTATACTTTCGCTATTCCTTTTATGAATAGCGCTTGCGCACCCACTGCCATGCTCCTCTCGCCCACACGCTGTGTCAGCGCAGTTATCGCCTTCGCTCTGGTGTTTTGGACTCTGGTCGCCCAGGCGGGCCAAGTACAAGTGGCCGTCGCCGCCAACTTCACCACCCCCATGCAGGACATTGCGGCCTTGTTTGCCAAGGAGACCGGGCACAAAGCCGAGCTGTCGTTTGGTTCGACAGCCAAGTTCTATGCGCAGATCAGTCACGGTGCTCCATTCGACGTATTTCTTTCAGCCGATGACAAGACTGCCGGCCGTCTGGTGTCGGACGGCAAGGCCATCGGCACCAGCCTGACGCCCTACGCGCTCGGCAGCCTAGTGCTGTGGAGCCCTACCGAGGCTCTGGTGGACAGCCAAGGCAAGGTGCTGAGCACCGGCAGCTTTGCGCACCTCGCCATTGCCAATCCCAAGCTTGCACCCTACGGCGCTGCCGCGATGCAGACGCTTGAAAAGCTGGGGCTGGCGCGCACATTGCAGCCCAAGCTCGTCATGGGCGAGAACATCGGCCAAGCCTACCAGTTTGTCCATACGGGCAATGCGCAGCTTGGTTTTGTGGCGCTGTCGCAGGTGATGAAGGACGGAAAAATCACCAAAGGCTCGGCATGGCGCGTCCCGGCCGATATGCACAGCCCCATTCGGCAAGACGCTGTGCTGCTCGAACGCGGCAAGGACAACCCGGCCGCAGCGGCGCTGCTGCAATACCTCAAGAGCGATGCTGCGCGCGCGGTCATCAAGTCCTATGGCTACGGAATCATCGAATAGCCGGCCGCCATGCCCTTCAACGAAACCGACCTGCGCGCAATTGGCCTGACGCTGCGCCTCGCCGGCACCACCATGGCGCTGTTGCTGGTGCTGTGCACCCCGCTGGCCTGGTGGCTGGCGCGCACACGTTCGCGCTGGCGCGGGCCGGTGTCTGCCGTGGTGGCGCTGCCGCTGGTGCTGCCGCCCACGGTCATTGGCTTCTATTTGCTGGTGGCGCTGGGGCCGAATGGTCCTCTCGGGCAATTGACCACTGCGCTGGGCCTGGGCACCCTGCCCTTCACCTTCTGGGGCCTGGTGCTGGGCTCGCTCATCTACTCGCTGCCGTTCGCCGTGCAACCGCTCCAGGGGGCATTCGAGGCCGTGGGCGAGCGGCAGCTTGAAGCCGCCGCCACGCTGGGGGCCGGACCGCTGGACCGCTTCTTCACCGTCGCACTGCCGCTGGCGCGTGGTGGCTTTGTCACCGCCGCCATCCTGAGCTTCGCACACACGGTGGGCGAGTTCGGCGTGGTGCTCATGCTTGGCGGCAACATCCCCGGCGTAACGCGTGTGATTTCGGTGCAGATCTACGACCATGTCGAGGCACTGGAATACACGCAGGCACATTGGTTGTCTGGCGGCATGGTGGTGTTTTCGTTTGTCGTGCTGCTCGGCCTGAACCTGACGCGCCGCGCGCGCCTGCTGCCATGAACCGGGAGATCGACGGCATCCGCGCCCGGCTGGTGCTGACGCGGCCCACGTTCACACTTGATGTCGACTTGCAATTGCCAGGGCGCGGCTTCATCGCCTTGTTCGGCCCCTCTGGCTGCGGCAAGACGAGCTGCTTGCGCGCGTTGGCCGGCCTGGAGCGTGCTCACTCTGGCGTGGTGCGTGTGGCGGGAACCACCTGGCAGGACGACGACGCCGGCATCTGGCTGCCGACGCACCAGCGGGCGCTGGGCTATGTGTTTCAGGAAGCCAGCCTGTTCGAGCACCTGAGTGTGCGCAACAACATTGCCTACGCGCAAAAGCGCGTGCGATCGACGGGGCGCAGTGCGGCAACGAGCGCCACGGTTGCCGTGGAGCAGGCGGTCGAATTGCTTGGCCTGGGCGGCCTGATGGACCGGCGGCCAGCCACGCTCTCGGGCGGTGAGCGCCAGCGCGTGGCGATTGCGCGCGCGCTTGCAGCGCAGCCGCGCGTGCTGCTGATGGACGAACCGCTTGCCGCCCTGGACGCGGGCCGCAAGGCAGAACTGTTGCCTTACCTGGAAGCGCTGCAGCGCACGCTGGCGATTCCAGTGCTGTATGTGAGCCACGCGCTGGATGAAGTCGCGCGTCTGGCCACGCACATGGTGCTGCTGGAAGCCGGCCGCGTGCGCGCCAGCGGCAACGCTGAGGACTTGCTGATGCGCCTCGACCTGCCCCTGGCCCAGGGCGACGCAGCCGCCACCATCATCGAAGGCACGCTGGTTCGACACGACCATGCAGAGCACCTCTCAACCCTGGTCTTCGCCGGCAACGAGCTGCACGTCAGCAGCAGCGCCGCCCGCCCCATTGGGCAGCGCTTGCGCGTGCGGGTCCAGGCCCGCGACGTGAGCCTGACACTGGAGCGCCAAAGCGGCACCAGCATCTTGAACATCGTGCCTGCCACGGTGACGAGTCTGCGCGAAGACAGCCCGGGGCAATGGATGGTGGCGCTGGACGCCGGCGGTGCGCGGCTGCTGGCACGCATTACGCAGCGCTCCGTGCTGGCGCTGGGCATAGAACCAGGACGCACGCTGTTTGCCCAGGTGAAGGGTGTAGCGCTGCTCGATTAGCGCAATGCCACGCGTTAACCCTGAAGCTTTGCTGAAAAGAACGACTTTGTCGTTGCGAAAAAGGGTTTACACCGCCGCATAGTGGCCCCCGAGACTGCTGGTGATTCGTAGAATCCCAAGGTTCGCTTCTTATCAGGGGCGGCGCACTTGGCCGTGCAAGCACGAGCCCAGGAATTGGCGCGGCCACCGCTGCGCACAAGCATCGCTTTTTTGGAGACACCATGCAGGCTTTCCTCGCCCTATCACGGGCCATCGACAGGCTCAACACCTTTGTTGGCAAATACGCTATCTGGCTCATCTTCGCCGCTACTGTCATCAGCGCAGCCAACGCCGTGGTCCGCAAAGCCTTCGACTACAGCTCCAACGGTTACCTGGAGGTCCAGTGGTATTTGTTCGCCTGGTCTTTTCTGATCGCCGCAGGCTACACGCTGCTCAAGCGTGACCATGTGCGCATCGATGTCCTCAACAGCCGCTTTCCGAAAAAGGTGCAAATCGCAGTTGAAATTTTCGGTCTGCTGTTTTTCCTCACGCCGCTGTGCCTGATCGTGCTGTACTTCACCATACCGCTGACGATCCAGATGTACCAGACGGGCGAAATGTCGAACAACCCGGGTGGCCTGATTCGCTGGCCGGTATGGCTTGCACTCCCGGTCGGCTTTGCGTTGCTGCTGTTGCAAGGCTGGTCGGAACTGATCAAGTGCATCGGGTTCCTCAAGGGCCTCACACCCGATCCCACGGTAAAAAGCGGAGACAAGACGGACGAAGAGGCGCTGATCGAAGCGTTGCGCCAGGAACGCGCAAGAAACACTGCCGCCGCGCAGGCCCACTGAAACCGCGCGGAGCATTTACATCATGGAATTTGTTACGACCAACTTCGCCCCCATCATGTTTGTGGGGCTGATCTGCTTTTTGATACTTGGTTTTCCTGTCGCTTTCAGCCTCGGCGCCGCTGGCATCTTTTTCGGTCTGCTGGGGGTCTACCTGGACCTCTTTCCGTCTGCCCTCTTGAGCGTGTTGCCACTGCGCCTGATAGGCGTCATGGCCAACGAGACACTGCTGGCAGTGCCCTTCTTCACCCTGATGGGCCTGATTCTGGAGCGAAGCGGGATGGCCGAGGATTTGCTCGAATCCATCGGTCAGGTGTTTGGTCCGATGCGCGGCGGGCTGGCGCTGGCGGTGGTCCTGGTCGGCGCAATGCTGGCCGCCACCACAGGAGTTGTTGCTGCATCCGTCATCTCCATGGGCCTGATCTCCATGCCCATCATGCTGCGTTACGGCTACAGCCGCAGCCTTGCCAGCGGCATCATCGCTGCGTCGGGTACGCTGGCGCAGATCATCCCGCCGTCGCTGGTGCTTATCGTGCTTGCCGACCAGATGGGCAAAAGCGTCGGCGATATGTACAAAGGAGCCTTCATCCCGGGCTTCACGCTCATGGGGCTTTACATCCTGTACGTTGTCGCCCTCGCCATCTTCAAGCCCAAGATGGTGCCTGCGCTGCCCCCTGAGGCGCGCGTATTCCGCGAGCCGAGCGGCAATTCTGGCTACCTCTCGCTCGGAATGCTGATGCTGCTGTCCACCGTGATCGCAGTGACGCTGGGGCAAAACATGGAGGCAGTGCACACCTGGTGGCAAGGTGAGCTGGTGGAATTCGTGCCGACCGACGAAAAAATCGTCGTTGCCATGTGTGGCGGCAGCTTCTTTGCCTGGCTGATTGCCGCCATCAACCGGATCACCCACCTGGGCCTCTTGTCCAAGCTGGCTGAGCGCGTGACGTTCGTCCTGATTCCGCCGCTGCTCTTGATCTTCCTCGTGCTGGGCACGATTTTCCTGGGCGTGGCCACGCCCACCGAAGGCGGCGCCATGGGCGCCATGGGCGCGCTCATCATGGCAGTGACGCGAGGGCGCCTGTCCTGGTCGTTGCTGCGCCAGGCACTCGATACCACGACCAAGCTCGCCTCGTTCGTGATGTTCATCCTGATCGGTGCGACGGTATTCGGTATGGTGTTCCAGGCGGCTGATGGGCCGGTCTGGGTCGAGCATCTTCTGGGCAAGCTGCCCGGCGGACAGTTGGGCTTTTTGATTTTCGTAAACGTGCTGGTGTTTTTCCTGGCGTTTTTCCTCGACTTCTTTGAGCTCTCGTTCATCGTCGTGCCGATACTCGCGCCGATCGCCAACAAGATGGGCATTGATCTGATCTGGTTTGGCGTGCTGCTGGCGATCAACATGCAGACCTCGTTCCTGCACCCGCCGTTCGGTTTCGCGCTGTTCTACCTGCGCTCTGTCGCGCCCGAAAAACCCTACGTCGACAGCCACACGGGCAAGACGATGGCGCCGGTCACCACCATGCAGATCTACAAGGGCGCCATACCGTTCCTGCTCATTCAAATTGCCATGGTTGCCCTGGTGATTGCCTTCCCGAGGCTGGTGACGGGTGGTTTGGACAAACCCGTCACGGTAGACATGAAAGCTGTAGGCGAGCAAATGCTGCGTGACCTCAATTCGCAGAGCGGCGATTCAGACTTCAACACCGCGCCACCGCTCTTCAACTCCGCGCCAGCGGACAGCGGCGCGAGCAACGAGCCTGCAGACAACAAGGGAAGCATCGGTTCGTCAGACAACTTCGGCCCGGTAGGCGAGGAAATCGATCCGATGAAAGCCATTCAGGATTCGATCCGCAAATAGCGGGCGGCTGCACGTAGGGTGCGGCACCGCCGCCCCGAACTGCCCCTGCGGCAGGCATAAAAAAACCGCAGCCATCGCGCTGCGGTTTTTTGTTGGGCAAGCGCTGGTGGGCCTGGCGGCCACCAACGCTCAGGCTCAGATTTTGAGCGAGGCCATATCCTGCGTAAATACCAGCTCGGAGATACGGTTCCAGAGGATCTGGTCGCGCTGGAATCCGCGCAAGTCATCAAGAATTTTCTTGAACTGCGGGTCCTTGGCCGAGTGTTCCGCGTACACCTGCTGCGCCGCATTGAAGCCGGCCTGCACGATGTCCTTGTTGAAGCGCTTGAGCTGTGTGCCACTGGCCACCAGCGTCTTCAGCGCAATCGGATTCAGGTACAGGTACTTGGACGTGCCATCGTTGTACGCCGTATCCATCGCGGCCTTGACGATTGCCTTGTTCTCGTCGGACAACTTGGCATAGGCCTTGTTGTTGATGAAGAACTCCAGGTCGGCACCACCCTCCCACCAGCCGCCGTAGTAGTAGTACTTGGCAACCTTGTTCCAGCCCATCTTCTGGTCGTCGTAAGGGCCCACGAACTCGGCCGCGTCAAGCGTGCCTTTTTCAAGCGCCTGGTACACATCACCACCGGGCATGTTCTGTGACACGACGCCGAGCTTGGCCATCGACTCACCGAACACGCCGCCGCCCAAGCGCATCTTCAAGCCCTTGAAGTCCTCGGGCGTGTTCATTTCCTTGCGGTACCAACCGCCCATTTGGGTGCCGGTATTGAGCGCGCTGCGCGCATGGAAGTTGTACTTGGCGAACAACTCGTCGAGCAGTTTGTGGCCGTTGCCGTGCAACTTCCAGGCCTGGTTTTGCTGGGCGGTGAAACCAAACGGAATCGCGCAGCTGAACGCAAACGATGGATCCTTGCCGGTGTAGTAATAGGCTGCGGTTTCGCCCATCTCGATGGAATCGTCGGCCAGCGCATCGACGATGCCAAAAGCCGGAATCAACTCGCCGGCAGCGTGAACCGACACCTCGAACTTGCCGCCCGAGAGCGCCTTGACGGTTTCGGAGAACTTCACGGCGCAGCCGTGCAGCGTCTCGAGCGACTTCGGAAAGCTGGTGGCCAGACGCCAGCGCACGGCGGCTTGCGCGTGGACAGCAGGGGCAACTCCCGCGCCCAGTATGCCGGCAATGCCGGCATGTTTGATAAGCGACCGACGATCCATAAACACCTCCTGATAAACGGAATTATGAAAACATGTGGCACGCGGCGGATACGCCGCGGGACCTACCCACTGTAGCAGTGATGACGACGTTATTCACAGGGGGCTTTTCCCGATCTGACCGCATTTCCCAAAGAGCCAACCGGGCATCCTTCAGGATTTTGAAAGCTTCTGCGGGCAGATCGCCTGAAATCGCAGCACTCGGGTCTGTTCACCCGAGGGGGTGATGTCAGGCCGCGCGCTCGCCGCCGCAACGCACCGCGGCGCCAAAGCGAGCCCGCACCGACGCAGCGATGCCTTTTGCATCCAGCCCTTGCAAGGCCAGCAGCTTGGCCGGGTCGCCGTGTTCGATGAATATGTCCGGCAGTCCCAGCTGCAGCAGCGGCCGCAGCAGGTCGGCGGCGGCAAGCACTTCGAGCACCGCGCTTCCCGCGCCGCCCTGGATACAGCCCTCTTCCACCGTGACAATCGCATCGTGCTCGGCGGCGACCTGCAGCAGCAGTTCGGTGTCGAGCGGCTTGGCCCACCGCATGTTGACCACGGTGGCATCCAGCGATTCGCCCGCTTCAAGCGCCGGATACAACAGCGTGCCAAACGCCAGAATTGCAATGCGCGGCAAATTGGCTGGACGCAGCGCGCTGCTCCGGCTGCGCCTGATTTCACCCTTGCCATAGGGCAGCGCGTCCAGCCCCGCCAGCGGCTGCACGCCGGCGCCACTGCCGCGCGGATAGCGCACAGCCACAGGGTGGTCTTGTTCAAAGGCGGTGCTGAGCAATTGCCGGCATTCGCGCTCGTCGGCCGGGCAGGCCATGGCCAGGTTGGGAATGCAGCGCACGAAAGCGATGTCGTAGGCGCCCGCATGGGTGGCGCCATCGGCGCCGACCAGCCCGGCCCGGTCCAGCGCAAACACCACGGGCAGTTTTTGCAGCGCCACGTCGTGAATCAACTGGTCGTAGGCGCGTTGCAGGAAGGTGGAATAGATCGCCACGACCGGTTTGACACCCTCACAGGCCATGCCCGCAGCAAAGGTGATCGCGTGCTGCTCGGCAATGCCGACGTCGTAATAGCGATCCGGAAAGCGCCGCTCGAATTCGACCATGCCAGAGCCTTCGCGCATCGCGGGCGTGATGCCGACCAGGCGCGCATCGTGCGCCGCCATGTCGCACAGCCATTGACCAAACACCTGTGTAAAGGTCTGACGTGGCGGGGTGGCGGGCTTGACGAGGCCGATCTTCGGGTCGAACCGGGACGGCCCGTGATAGGCCACCGGGTCGGCTTCGGCGAGCTTGTAGCCCTGGCCCTTTTTGGTAACGACGTGCAGGAATTGCGGGCCCTTGAGCTCCTGGATGTTCTCCAGCGTTGGGATGAGCGAATCGAGGTCGTGCCCGTCAATTGGGCCGATGTAGTTGAAGCCGAAGTTCTCGAACAGCGTCGCCGGCACCACCATGCCCTTGGCCTGCTGCTCAAGGCGCTTGGCCAGTTCGAGCAGCGGCGGCACGGGACGCAGCACGGTCTTGCCGACGTTCTTGGCGGCGGCATAGAACTGCCCGCTCATGAGCTGCGCCAGGTAGCGGTTCAGCGCGCCCACGGGCGGGCTGATGCTCATGTCGTTGTCGTTCAGGATGACGAGCAGGTTGCAGTCCGCAACGCCAGCGTTGTTCAAGGCTTCAAAAGCCATGCCAGCCGTCATGGCGCCGTCGCCAATGATGGCGACCGCGTAGCGCTCGTCGCCTCGCCGCTTGGCGGCCAGCGCCATGCCCAGCGCGGCGGAAATGCTGGTGCTCGAGTGGGCCGTGCCGAAGGTGTCGTATTCGCTTTCGGCGCGCTGCGGAAAACCGGAAACACCACCGAACTGGCGCAGCGTGCCCATGCGCTCGCGCCGGCCCGTCAGGATCTTGTGCGGATAGGTCTGGTGGCCCACATCCCACACCAGCCGGTCGCGCGGGGTATCAAAAACGTAATGCAGCGCGACGGTCAGCTCCACCGTGCCCAGGTTGGAACTCAAATGCCCGCCGGTTTTCGAGACACTGTCGAGCACAAACGCGCGCAGCTCGTCGGCCAGGCGCTTGAGGTCGGCGCGCGAGAGCCGGCGCAGATCGGCCGGGTCGTTCACGGTCTCAAGCAGGGGATAGGCGTTCGTGGACATTCAATACTATATTTATAATAGCTAATAACGCTTATTCAGTAAGCGTTAGCGGCCATTTTCAATGCTAATTTGAGCGCTGCAGCACCATGTGGGCCAGCGCACTGAGTTGCGCGGTATTGCGCAGGCCTGAGGCCGAAAGACTGTCGATCGCCTCTCGGTGAAGATTCTGCGCGCATTGGCGCGCTGCATCGAGTCCCAGCAGTGAGACGTAGGTCGGCTTGGCGTGGGCTGCGTCTTTGCCTGCGGTTTTGCCAAGTGTCGCCGAATCCTGCGTGACATCCAGAATGTCGTCCACCACCTGAAAGGCAAGCCCCAAAGCCGAGCCAAAGCGCGCCAGCGCCGCCAGCGCAGCGGGCTGCGCCGTGCCGCACGCCGCACCCATCATCACGCTGGCTTGCAGCAACGCCCCGGTCTTGAGCTGGTGCATGTGGCGCAACTGCGCCTCGTCAAGCTGCTGGCCGACGCTGGCGAGGTCGATCGCCTGCCCCCCGGCCATGCCCGCCGCGCCTGCGGCGCGCGCCAGCAGCCGGCACAGGCTGGCCTGCACGGCCGCAGGAATGGCGCCCTGCGCCGGCGTCAGCAGTTCAAACGCCAGCGCCTGCAGCGCATCGCCGGCAAGCAGCGCGCCGGCCTCGCCAAACTGCACATGCACGGTCGGTTTGCCGCGACGCAGCACGTCGTTGTCCATGCACGGCATGTCGTCGTGCACCAGCGAGTAGGCGTGGATCAGCTCGACTGCGCACGCGGCCCGCAGTGCCGCGTCGTCGAGTGCCGCCAGAGCGGGCCGATCGCCCGCCGGCGCTTCGGCAGCCACCGCTTCGCGTGCGGCCAGCACCAGCAGCGGGCGCAAGCGCTTGCCACCCCCCTGCACCGCATAACGCATGGCCTGCCCCAAATCTGCCGGCGCATCCGCGCCAACCCATTGCGACAAGGCGGCTTCGGTACGCGCCAGTTGCGCCGCACTCCAGGCGGCGAAGGCGTGCTCGGGCATGCCGGTCACTCGCCTGTCCACGCTTGAACCGTGCCGGCATCCAGCACTTTGATCTGGTCTTGCACGGCCTCCAGGCGCTCGCGGCAAAAGGCGAGCAGCGTGGCACCGCGTTGGTAGCCGGTGAGCAACTGGTCAAGCGGCATCTGCCCCGACTCGACGCGCGCCACCAATTGTTCGAGCTCTTCGAGCGCGGCTTCGTAGCTGGCCGGTTGGGTGGCCTGAGGTTTTGCCATGGACGGAAGTTGGAAAAATGAGCAAAGCAGAGGATTTTAGGACGAGACCCTTCGGCGCCCGGCAGATGGCAATACACATAGCCCCCCTGCGGGCATTGCGGGGACTGAACAATAACCCCTTTGCCTATAATCCCATTCTTCACCGAACCGGCGCAATGCCGGTTTCATCATTTCAAGGGCGCACAGCGCCTCCTCCCTGTGGGGAGTCTTTATCAGGTCGCCCATGTCTGATTTAAGTCTTCGACTGCAGCCGGCCACAAGCCAACTACCGGTTTCCAGCTATTTCGACCCCGCGCTGTTCGAGCGCGAGATGGCGACGCTGTTCCAGCGCGGGCCGCGTTACGTCGGCCATGCGCTCAGCGTGCCGCAACCGGGCGACTACCACGCCTTGCCGCAGGAGGGCGAAGGCCGAGCGCTGGTGCGCACGCCGGGCGGGCAGGTGGAATTGATCTCCAACGTCTGCCGGCACCGCCAGGCCATCATGCTGGGCGGGCGCGGCTCGCTGCAGGCCCAGGCCAAGGGCAGCGCCGGCGGCAACATCGTGTGCCCGGTGCACCGCTGGACTTACAGCCCTGGCGGCGAACTGCTGGGCGCACCGCATTTCAAGCACGACCCCTGCCTGAACCTCAAAAACTACCCGCTGCGCGAATGGAATGGGCTTTTGTTCGAAGACAACGGGCGCGACATCGCCGCCGATCTGGCTGGCATGGGCCCCCGGGCAGACCTCTCGTTTGAAGGCTACACCCTCGACCGCATCGAACTGCACGAGTGCAACTACAACTGGAAGACCTTCATTGAGGTCTATCTGGAGGATTACCACGTCGGCCCTTTCCACCCCGGTCTGGGCAACTTCGTTACCTGCGACGACCTGCAGTGGGAATTCCAGGACGAGTACTCGGTGCAGACCGTGGGCGTGGCGAGCAGCTTCGGGCAGCCGGGCTCGGAGGTTTACCGCAAATGGCACGAAGTGCTGCTGCAGTACCGCCAGGGCAAACTGCCCGAGCGCGGCGCCATCTGGCTCACCTACTACCCACACATCATGGTCGAGTGGTACCCGCATGTGCTGACCGTCTCGACCCTGCACCCGGTCAGCCCGAGCAAGACGCTCAACCTGGTGGAATTCTTCTACCCGGAGGAAATCACCGCCTTTGAGCGCGAGTTCGTCGAGGCCCAGCAGGCCGCCTACATGGAAACCTGCCTTGAGGACGACGAAATCGCCGAGCGCATGGACGCCGGCCGCAAGGCCCTGTACGAGCGTGGCGACAACGAAGTCGGTCCCTACCAGAGCCCGATGGAAGACGGCATGCAGCACTTCCACGAGTGGTACCGCGCCAGAATGGACGCAAGCGCCTGAGACGCTGCACGCTCTCACACCAGGCGGCACCCGCTTGCTACTACTACAATAGCTACAAGCGCTTTACAGACAAGCGCTAGAAGCTCATTTAATTCAATTTCCGAACATCTATGCAAGCCCTCTGGATGGTGGCCGCGGCGTTTCTGTTCGCGACCATGAGCGTCTGCGTGAAGTACGCCTCGGCGTACTTCACGCCTGCAGAGCTGGTGTTTTCGCGCGGGCTGATCGGCATGCTGCTGCTCGCCTGGCTGGCACGCGCGCAAGGGGTGCGTCTGGCCACGCGCTACCCGCGCATGCATGCCTGGCGCGCGTTCATCGGTGTGATTTCACTCGGCGGCTGGTTCTACGCCATTGCGCATTTGCCGCTTGCCACCGCCGTCACACTCAACTACATGAGCAGCGTCTGGATCGCCACCTTTCTGGTCGGCGCAGCGCTGATCGCGTGGCGCCCATCGCCTGAAACACCGCGCCCGGCGCTGCAAGGCGCATTGCTGCTGACGATAGCAGCGGGTTTTATCGGTGTGGTGCTGGTGCTGCGCCCCAGCATTGGTCGCGGACCTGAGCAAGCGCTGGCGGGGCTGGTCGGCCTGCTCGCGGGCATGTGCGCGGCACTTGCCTACATGCAGGTGGTGGCGCTCTCGCGCATTGGCGAACCCGAGGCGCGCACGGTGTTTTACTTTGGACTTGGCTCGGCCGTGGCGGGCGGCCTGGTGGTGCTTGTCACGGGCCACTCGCCCTGGCCGGGCTGGCCGGCGCTGTGGCTGCTTCCCTTGGGAGTTCTGGCTGCCGGCGGCCAGTTGTGCATGACCTTGGCCTACGCAAGTGCCCACAACCCACGCGCGACACTGGTGGTGGCCAACCTGCAGTATTCGGGCATTGTCTTTGGCGCCCTCTATGGAACGCTGCTGTTTGGCGACCATATTGCACTGCTGGGCTGGCTGGGTATGGGCCTCATCATCATCAGCGGCGTTGTCGCCACGGTGCTGCGCGCGCGCCCCGTGGCGGCAGCACCTGCGGAAGACCTCTGACACGCAGCCGGCCGGCTCTGCGCACAATGGTGGCTTGTTACGCACTTTTGTCCGCGCCAGCCCATGACCTATACCCACCTGATCTCTGCCAACGAACTGCTTGCGCTGCGCACCAGCGAAGCGCCGTGCATGGTGTTTGACTGCAGTTTCGACCTGGCCCATCCGTCGGCCGGCCACGCGGCCTTCCTTGAAGCGCACATTCCCGGCGCGGTCTACGCCCATCTGGATGAGAACCTGAGCGCACCGCACGGCGTGCCAGGCGCCGATGGCCGTGTCATCACGGCGCAAGACGCCGACCGGCCGATGTCTGGCGGGCGCCACCCGCTGCCTACGCGCGAGCGCTTTGCGGTGTGGCTCTCCAGCGTCGGGTTTGCCAACCGCATGCAAGCCGTGGTGTACGACCGCAATGGCAGTGCCTACTGCGCTCGCCTGTGGTGGATGCTCAAGTGGATGGGGCACGATGCGGTGGCGGTGCTCGACGGCGGCCTCGCTGCCTGGCGCGCTGCTGGCGGCGCACTGGCCACGGGCCAGGAGCCGGCGCACTTTCAAACCAATTTTGACGTCGGGCCACCGCTGCGCGAACTGCGCAGTGCCGCGCAGGTGCTGGAACAATTGGGCAAGCCCCAGCAGACCTTGATCGACGCACGCGCGCCCGAGCGCTTTCGCGGCGAGGTCGAGCCGCTGGACCCGGTCGCGGGCCATATTCCTGGCGCGCTCAACCGGCCCTTTTCGCAGAATTTCACGGCCGATGGGGTGTTCAAGAGTCCCGCGCTACTGCGCAGCGAATTTGAAGCGCTGCTCGGCGCGCGCAACCCTGCCGGCGTGGTGCACCACTGCGGAAGCGGCGTCACGGCGAACCCGAATGTGCTCGCCATGGAGTTGGCCGGTTACGCACCGGCTGCACTTTTCGCCGGGAGCTGGAGCGAATGGTGCAGCGACCCGGCTCGCCCGGTGGAGCGCGGCTGAGCGGCTGGGCGCAGCAGGCGTTTGCCTGCAAGAAGGCCATTGCAGACAGCGGGCCGTGTAAGGCAAACTCCTACAGCTGCCACCCGGAAGCCAGACACGCTGCACAGCCGTCCCCCGACTTAATTTCTTTTTGGCCCGGTTTCACAATCCATTTCACCGGATCGCCAATACATGCATACGGCATGCAAAGCGCCACCAGATGTGAAAAGGATGTGTCCCATGACCAACGAACAAGTACTCGCTGAAATTCGCGAAGCCAACTTGACCTACCTGATGCTGGCGCAAAACCTGATTCGCCAGGACAAGGCAGAAGCCGTATTCCGCCTGGGCCTGAACGAGGAAGCAGCCGATCTGCTGGTATCGCTCTCACCCGCCCAGGTGATGAAGATCGCGTCGCGCAACACCTTGCTGTGCAGCTTCCGCGTGGACGACAACCTGGTCTGGGGCTTGCTGACCAACCACGAGACGCCGCGCAAGGTGGGGAACGAGACCACGAACACGCTGCACGCCAACATTCTGATGGCCAGCCGCGTGTCTGAAGTGCTCTGAGCACCCTCCCCCTCGTTCTGCCAACCCACTGCCCGAGACTGCCATGACCCAAGCCACCGCCACCCCCGGCACCGCCACCCGCGCCGCTCCCAAGAGCGTGTTGAACGAGTCGCGCCAGATCGAACGCGCCGCACTGCTAATCGGGATGGGCGCCCGCATGCAGGTGCTGGAGTCGGAAACCACGCTTTCCTATGAGCGCCTGATTCGCCTCTACAAGGAAATTGCCGGCAAGTCGCCGTCCAAGGGACAACTGCCCTTCTCGACCGACTGGTTTTTGACCTGGCAGGAAAACATCCACAGCTCGCTGTTTCTCAACATCTACGAGTACCTGGGCAAGGGCATGGAACTTGATTCGGTCGAACTGCTGACCAAGGCCTACCGGCTCTACAACGAACAGATCGAGATTGCCCAGGTCGAACCGCTCCTTTCCTTCACCCGCGCCTGGCGACTCGTCAAGTTTGTTGACGCCGGCATGCTGACGCGCACCGGCTGCGTGGAGTGCAAGGGCCAGTTCGTCACTGAGATGTACGAGAACCGGGGCTACACCTGCGGCCTGTGCAACCCCCCGGCACGGGCCGGCAAGAGCAAGAACGCGGGCGCTTTGATGTTGCATTGAATTTCTGTTCTTTTTTGGCTTCCAGCGCACAATCCATATACGCCAGAAGCTATTAAATACAGAGCAAACCGGCCGAGGCCGGTTTTTTGTTTTCAGGGCATGCCGAGCAGCGTACGCGTGTCCTCGTCCATCGCCAGCGTGTAGTCGTGCGCGGCAACCGTGGTGTTGCCCTCGGCCCGCACCAGTTTCAAGCTGATGTACACCTGCCGGCCGGACACCGCATAGGTGCCCACCACCACCGCCTGCGCCGCGTGCGCACGCGAGACGTCGCGCAGTTCGCGCGACAGCAGCAACTGGCCCTCGTAAGGAACCAGGGCCACGTTGCTGCGCAAACGCAACTCGGGGACCGGCAAGCCGCGCTGCACCAGCCTCCCGGCAATCTGCTCGGACAGCACCCGGCCAAAACGCGACGATTGCTGCAAGTGGTCCAAATCCACCAAGGTCGCGACCAGCACCGGGGCGTGCGTATCCAGCGGCGCGCGCAGCAGCAGCGCGTCGGTGGCGGCGTAGCTGCTGTCGATCAGGTTATTGTTCTGCCCCACGCCCCAGGTGGAGCCGTATTTTTCGCCGTAGTAGTAGCCGGCGCAGCCGCCGAGCGAGGTTGCAGCCAGCAAGGCCAGCGCCAACGTCGGCGCAGCCCTTCGCACGCGCAAGGCAACGCCCTTCATGGCGTCACCACCTGCCATGTGGTGAGTGCGGGCAACAGCGCGCGGGGCGGCGCGCTGCGGTAGAGCGGTGCTTCGCTGCGTTCGATGTAGTACATGTCGGCCGTGCTGGCGAGATAGCGGCCTGCGCTCTCCAGCGAGGTGGTGACCAGGATTTCCGTGCGTCTGGAGCCGCCAGTGGCATCACCATCACCGCTGGCCATGGCGTCCGACTGCACCTGCACCTGCACCGGCGCGTCACGCGCCACCGTCACACCTGGTGCCAGGCGCTTGTACGGCAGGTGGGCACCGCTTTGCAGCGCTGCATCGTGCTGCACCACTTGCGTCTCGATGTGCAATTGCACAGCGGCAGGTTCGATGGATAGCGCCACGCCGCGGTCCAGCAGCTGCGCGATGAGAAGCTTGCGAAAACCCTGGTTGAAGCTGCCGGCGGGCGATTGCGACAGGTAAATCGGGTGCTCGGTTGCCGGCCACTGGCTGATCTTGTCTGCGATGCGGGCTGCAACGTCTGCGGCCAGCACATCCCAGTGGTGTACGGCGCGTACTTGCTTCTGGCCGCTGGCCGGGAAGTTGTCGGCGCGCGGCACATCGAGCGTGGAGCAGCCTGCTGCCAGCAGCGACAGCCCCAGCAGCGCAAGCCGGGCAACGAAAGTTAGGGAAAGCATGGCCGTCATGGTAGGTCTTCGCGTGCTGCGCAATGCTTGCATCAAGACCGTATTTGCCGGCTATTTGCCGCGCCACTTCGGCGAAGCCGGCCTACGCCAAAGCCTCCATATCCGCCACCAGAATGTGCAATGCCCACTGATGCCACCGCTCTGCCCGTCGCCGCAAAGTTGCCGCCCCCGGACGACGAGCCGCACCCGCAGCCCCTTGACGCGCAGGCAAGCACCCATGCGACCAAAGCCGCGGCGACGGCTGCGGCTGACGCACCCGCCAGCGCAGACGCGCCCTGCCCGCCATGCGAGAGCGAAGAAGAAGACGCCACTGTCGTGCTGACCCCGACCGAACCGGGCACCGTTGCTGTGCCCATGCCGGTCCCCATAGGCGCGCGCAGCGCCTCGCTGGCGCTGATTGCACTGTGCGCCTGCCTGGCGGTTTTGCACTGGGCGCAGGCGGTGTTCATTCCGATCGCCACAAGCGTGCTGCTGGTGTCTGCGCTCTCGCCCCTCGTGGGCTGGCTGCAGCGCCACCGGCTCCCCCGTTGGGCCGGCGCGGCAGTGCTGCTCATCTCGATGACGGGCGCAATGGGCCTCACGGTGTACGAGCTGAGCGACGGTGCCAGCCAGGTGGTGGACTCGCTGCCGCGCGCCGCCAGCAAGGTGCGCAACAAGCTGCGCGAGCGCGCCCGTGGACCCAGCCCGATTGAAACGGTGCAGAAGGCCGCCACGCAAATCGAGCAGGCAGCGGCCGAAACCGCTGCGCCGACCGCCACACAGCGCGGCGTGCAGCGCGTGACCATCGAGCGCAGCCCGGTGAATATTCGGGAATACCTGTGGAGCGGCACCATGGGCCTGATGTCGGTGCTGGGCCAGCTCACCGTGGTGCTGTTTCTCAGCTTTTTTGCCCTGGCAGCCGGCGACACTTTTCGCCGCAAGCTGATGCGCATTGCGGGGCCGAGCCTGGCGCGGCGCAAGGTGACGCTGCAGGTCATCGATGAAATTAACGGCCAGGTGCAGCGCTACCTGCTGGTGCAGGTCGTGACCAGCGCCATCGTCGGCTTGACCACCGGCCTGGCCTATGCCGCGCTGGGACTGGAAAACGCCGCCGTCTGGGGGGTGATTGCCGGTGTGCTCAACCTGGCGCCCTACATAGGCTCGGTCGTGGTCACAGGCGCCTCGGCGTTGGTGGCGTTCTTGCAGTTCGGCTCGCTCGATATGGCGTTCGCCGTCGGCGGCGCTTCGCTGGTGATCCACACCCTGGTGGGCAACCTGCTCACCCCCTGGCTCACCAGCCGCACCAGCAGTCTGAGCCCCGTCGCCATTTT
>JAUCDU010000007.1:0-19432 GCA_034674825.1 Giesbergeria sp. | reverse complement strand
CGACTGCTGCGCGCGCAGCGCGCTCTGAATGGCGCCGCCGAGCTTGCGCGCATAGGCCGGGTCGGTGGCATAGCCAGCTTTTTGCAGCTCAGTGGCGTACGCCACAGCCGAGCCGGTATTGGCGCGGGCCTTCTCGTAGCGCGGGTTGTCGTTGATGAGGCGTGCGTAGTCGCGAAACGAATCCTCGTACGAATCGTAGGCGCGGAACTTCGCCACCACCTTGCGCGCCACACCGTTCTCGTATTCGGTGGTGGTGATTTCCGCCACCTTGCCGGTCCAGCCGCGGCCGGCCTTGATGCCGAACAGGTTGAACGAGTTGGAGCCGTCGGCGTTTTTGATTTCGCTCTTGCCCCAGCCGGTTTCGTGGCCGGCCTGGCCGAGCATGAAGGTGGAAGGAATCCCACTCTCCAGTGCCACGCGTTCGGCGGCGTTGGTGTGGTACTGCACAAAGTCGTCGCGTCCCTTGGGCGCCGGGCCCATGGGCTTGGCGGCGGCGCTGCTTGCGGCAGGACGTGCCAGGCTCAGCGTCGAGGGCGACACCAGATTCACGTCGCCGCCCATCAATTGCTGCGCCAATTGGCGCGATATGGCCTCGGACAGTCCGCCTGGCTGGCCGGACATCTGCACCGACAGCTGCTGGTCCATCAAGTCGTTGGCGAGGTTGCCCTGGGCGCTGTCGAGCAAGCCGGACTTCATGGTCGCCTCGCGCATGCTCTTGATCATTTCGCGCATGAAGAGCGACTCGAATTGCTTGGCCGCTTCCTTGGTCGCCGCAGGGTTGTTGAGGCCGGCCTGGTACTTGAGGTCGTTGAGCGAGCGCGAGTCCACGGCCAGCGTGTTCGACATGCTGGCTGCAGCGGTGGCCGAGAGCGAGAGCGCCATGTCAGACCTCCTTGAACAGGTGGGGAAACAGGCCGGCGAACCGGTCGGGCCGGGCCATCAGATCACCTCCAGCTCGGCGTTGAGCGCGCCGGCGGCCTTGATGGCTTGCAGGATGGCGAGCAGGTCGGCCGGCGTTGCGCCCAGGGCGTTGAGCGCCCGCACCACATCGGCCAATTGCGGGGATGCCGGCACCTGGATGATGGCGCCCGGCTCCTGGTTGATCTTGATGCTGCTTTGCTGCGCCACCACCGTCTCGCCTTTGGAAAACGGCGCTGGCTGGCTGATGATGGGCGCGCTGCTGATGGTGATTGACAAGTTGCCGTGCGCAATGGCGCAGGGTCCGAGCGTGACGGCCTGGTTGAACACCACCGAGCCGGTGCGTGCATTGATGACCACCTTGGCGGCGGGCGCGATGGCGTCAAGTTGCAGCTCTTCGAGGTCTGCGATGAACCCCACCCGGGCCCCCGCCTCGCTTGGAGCGCGCACTTGCACCGTGCGGCCATTGATCGCCACCGCGCGCCCGGCGCCCAGGCGCTTGTTGATTGCCTGAACCACGCCGCGCGCGGTCTGGAAGTCGTTGGCCTTGAGGTCGAGCGTGATGAAGTCGCCGTCGTGCAGTGGCGTCGGCACCGAGCGCTCGACCTGCGCGCCTTGTGGAATGCGCCCGGCGCTCAGGTGGTTGATCTGCACCTTGCTGCCGCCGGACGATGCGCCGGCGCCACTGATCACCACGCTGCCTTGCGCCAGCGCATAAATCTCGCCGTCGGCGCCGCGCAGCGGCGTCATCATCAGCATGCCGCCCTTGAGCGACTTGGAGTTGCCCATGGAAGACACCGTGGCGTCAATCTGCTGGCCGGGCTGGGCAAATGCGGGAAGCTCCGCGGTCACCACGACAGCGGCCACGTTCTTGAGCTGCAATTGCGACGAGGCGCCAGCGGGCAGGCTGATGCCCATTTGCTGCAGGTAGTTCTGCATCGCCTGGGTGGTGTAAGGCATTTGCGTTGTCTGGTCGCCCGTGCCATCGAGCCCCACGACGAGGCCGTAGCCGGTCAACTGGTTGCTGCGCACGCCTTGCACCGCCGCCACTTCCTTGACCCGCAGCGCGTGCGCAGGCAGGGCGGTGGCAAGTGCCAGGAGGCCAGCGCAAAGCGCTGCCAACGGTATGCGAAAGAGGGGAGGGCGCACGAAGCTCATGGCCTCATTGTGTGGCGCGGCGCTGCTTGTGAAGCGCGAATAAGGGGCGGCTTCACCCGGCATTTGAGTGTGCAGCATGCGCGCTCGGCACCGGGTGAAAATATAGGTCAAAATGGCCTCCAGCGCTTATCCAGTAAGCGTTAGTAGCTATCTATTCTGATATATTGAATGGGCCGGTGGTGGCCCATGTGCACCGCGCGGCATGGTGCCGGCCGGCGCACTCAGAACGGCGTCACTTTGTTGAAGAAGCGCCCCAGCCAGCCGGTCACCTGCGCTTCGCTTTGCGCGCCGCGCCCCCGCGACTGGATGCGCACATTGGCCACCTGCGTGGAGTTGACCAGGCTGCCGGGCTGCAGGGTGCGGGGGTCGACGGTGCCCGAGAAGCGCAGCACGTCCACGTTCTCATTCACGCCAATCTGCTTTTCACCGGCGACCACAAGGTGCCCGTTGGGCAGGACCTGCACCACGGTGGTGGTGATCGAGCCAGTGAAGGTGTTGCTGCTTTCCGTGCCGCCCTTGCCGGCAAAGGTATTGCTCGACTTGGCGCCAAGCGTGGTCTTGTCGGCGAACTTGGTGCCCACGATGGGCAGCGAAGAAATCCCTGCGTCAATGCCTGAGGAGCGGTCCATAGTGGAAGACGATTTCTGGCTGGCCGAGATGTTCTCCACGATCACCACCGTGACGCTGTCACCCACCATGCGCGCGCGCCGGTCTTCGAACGCGGGCCGGTAGCTTGCGGTATGAAACAGGCTGCCGGTGACCGGGCCTTGCACCTGGGGTTGCGGTGCGACCGGCACCGGCGCGGTCGGCAGGATGTCCACCGGCGGTGTCGGCGACATGCTGGCGCAGCCGCCCAGCACCAGCGCAAGGCCGGCGCAAGCTGCGCGCAAGGCCGCCACAGGTGCGTAGAAGAAAGTCAAGCGCATGGCTGCGTTCCTCGGGTTTACAGCTGGGCCAGCTTGGCCAGCATCTGGTCGGAGGTTTGCACCGCCTTGGAGTTCATTTCGTAGGCGCGCTGGGTTTGAATCATGCTGACCAGCTCCTGTACCACGTTGACGTTGGAAGTTTCCAGGTAGCCCTGCACCACTGTGCCCAGGCCGTTGGTGCCCGGTGTGCCCTGCGTGGGCTGGCCCGAGGCAGCGGTTTCTATGTAGAGGTTCTCGCCGCGGGGCTCGAGCCCCGGTGGGTTGATGAAATTGGCCATCGCCAGGCTGCCCAGCGGCTGCGGCGCAGTGTTGCCGGGCAATTGGGCCGCAACGGCGCCGTCCTGGCTGATGCTGATGGCGGTGGCGCCCGGCGGAATGGTGATGCCGTTGGCTACCGGCAGGCCGCTCGACGTCACGAGGCGTCCTTGCGCATCGACCTGAAACGAGCCGTCGCGGGTGTAGCCGGCGGTACCGTCGGGCATGGTCACCTGAAAGAATCCGTTGCCCTTGATGGCGACGTCGAGGTTGTTGTTCGACTGCTGCAGGCCGCCCTGCATGAAGTTGCGGCTGGTGGCCACCGTGCGAACGCCCAGGCCCAGGTGCAGGCCCGTAGGCAACTGGTTTTGCTCGGTGCTTTGGCTGCCGACCTGGCGCAGGTTTTGGTAGATCAAATCCTGAAACACGGCGCTGGCGCGCTTGTAGCCGGTGGTCGAGGTGTTGGCGAGGTTGTGCGAGATGACATCGAGCTGCGTCTGCTGCGCTTCCATGCCGGTCTTGGCGATCCAGAGAGAATTGATCATGGGGGCTCCTTAGCTGCCGGGCGCGCCGCGCTCAGCCGTTGAGGCTCAGCAACTGGCTGGCCGACTTGTCGTTGGTCTCTGCGGTCTGCAAGAGGCGCATCTGTTGCTCGAACTGGCGCGAGGCGGCGATCATGCCAACCATGCTCTCGACCGGGTTCACGTTGGAGCCTTCAAGAGCACCGGCCATGAGCCGGGCGTTGGCATCTTGCGGTACCGGTTCGCCCGAGCGCGCGCGAAACAGTCCGTCGTCGCCGCGCACCAGCGGGTCTTCCTGCGTGGGCGTTGCGAGCTTCAGGCGGCCGATGGCAGAAGGCGGCTGGCCGGCAACCTTGGCGGTGATGGTGCCGTCCGAGCCCAGCGCGACTTCGGCGCCGGGTGGCACGTCGATCGGCGCGCCACCGTCGGAGAGCACGGCCAAGCCGGTGCCGGTCAGCATTTGGCCATTGGCGTTGACTTCAAACGCACCGCTGCGCGTGTAGGCCTCGGTGCCGTCCAGACCCTGCACGGCAAACCAGGCATTGCCCGCTGCCATCGCGTCAAGTGAGCGGCCGGTGCGCTGCACGCTGCCCGGAGTGTCCCGGTAGCCAGACGTGGCTTCGAGTGCAAACACGCGCGTGCTGGCGCCGTCGCCTTGCAGCGGCACCGAGCGGAACGTGGAGAGCTCTGCCCGGAAGCCCGTGGTGGATGCGTTCGCCAGGTTGTTGGACAGCACCGACTGCCGCTGCGCAGCCGCGTTGGCGCCCGTCATGGCGGTGTAGATGATGCGGTCCATAAGTCCTCCGAAGCTTCAGGCGGTCAGGTCAGCGCAGGTTCACCAGCGTGGACATGATCTGGTCCTGCGTCTTGATGGTTTGCGCGTTCGCTTGGTAGGTGCGCTGCGCGGTCATCATGTTGACCAGCTCAGCGGTGAGGTCGACGTTGGAGTCTTCCAGCGCCCCTGCGCGAAGCAGCCCCATATTGCCGGCACCGGGTTTGCCGACCACGGCGGTCCCCGATTCGTTGGTGGCAACCCAGTTGTTCCCGCCCACTGGTGCCAGGCCCTGTGCGTTGCGGAAGTTCGCCAGTGCCACCTGGGCTTCGGCGCGCGTTACGCCGTTCGAATAGCTCGCCATCACCATGCCGTCGTTGGAGATATTGATGCCAGTGAGTTCGCCGGAGGCATAGCCGTCCTGCGTCAGGTCGGCAACGGAAAACTTGGCGCCAAACTGCGTCGCATTCGAAATGTCAACCGAAACAGTAAAGGGTGGCGGCACCGGGCTGTTGGGGTTCACTGCCGCAGTGTCCACCGTCAGAGCCAGCACAGTGGCCCCGGTAGGCCGGCCGTCGGCGTCGAACTGCATGCTGCCCACTGCTCCCGTCCCAACGCTGTTGGCAGTCAGATCGGCCTCGGCGGTTGCGAGGTCGTCGTACACGGCCCAGTTGTTGGCGCCGTCTTTCAGAAAATACAGGCTCACCGGCGTGGCAACGCCTTGGCTGTCGTACACATTCAGCGATGTGCCGTAGGTGGACGCTGGTGTTGGGGGGATGTACGGCGTGGGCGGTGGGCCGGGGGTGGCTGCCGCGCCCACGGCGTCTCGCGCGCGGGCATCGAGGTTGACGATCGCAGTGACGTTCTCGGTTTGCTTGGCCTGAATGGGCGCGCCCGTGGGGAAGTTCAGCGGCACTGGTTCAGACGTGCCAAGCCCGCTGCCCGCGTCCACCCGGTAGCCCATGACCTTGGCGCCGCCGTTGGAGACCAGGTCACCCACCTTGTCGAGCTTGAAGTTTCCGGCGCGGGTGTAGGCAGGGGAGCCATCGGGCTGCTGCAGCGCAAAGAAACCACCACCGTTGATGGCCAGGTCCAGGTTGTTCCCGGTAATCGTGATGTTGCCTTGCGAAAATTGCTGTCCCACCTTGGCGACCTCGACGCCGATACCAGCGTTGCTACCGCCTGCGGCGCCAATGGAAGATGCGACGATGTCGGCAAATTCACCGCGCGACCCCTTGAAGCCCGTGGTGTTCGAGTTGGCGATGTTGTGGCCAATGATGTCCAGGTTTTTACTGGCGGCGTTGAGGCCGGAGAGTCCTTGTTGAAAGCCCATGGTGTGCTCCTGAGTAAAGGGGGTGAGAGGCGCGAGAGAGGTTAAAGAATGGCCTTGACGGCGCTGAAGCTGGCGGTGCCGCCGCGCGAGAGCTGGAGCGCAACCGCGCCGTTTTCCATGCTCACTGCAGTGACTTTGTCGGTTGACAGGGCGGTGGTGTCCACCGCGTTCTCGCCATTGGCAGCAAGAACCTTGAAGCGGAACGGGCCGGTGCCTGCAGCCTCGCCCGCCTCCCATTCAAAGTTGTAGCGGCCTGCCTGCAGTGCACCAAGGTTGACCGTGCCAACCTCCTTGTTGCTGGCATTGAGCACCTGCACCTGTACGCTGGCAGCGGTGGCTCCGAGATCAAACGCGCCGCCGCCTTTCATGGCCTCGGCGTCGAAGGCAAGCGTGTTGTCGGCCACCAGAACGTCGCGTCCCACCATCGTGCTGCCCTGCATCAGTTGCTGCGCGGCAAACTGGCCGGCCAGGCCCTTGACGGTTTCGTTCAGCTGCTGAATGCCGGTGACGGTGTTGATCTGCGCAATCTGCGAGGTCATTTGCGCGTTGTCCAGCGGATTCATCGGATCCTGGTTGTTGAGCTGCGCAACCAGAAGCTTGAGGAAACGGTCCTGCGCTTCGTTGGCACTGTTGGTGGAGCTCGCCTTGGTGCTTGCCGCACCCGTGTCGAGTACGGCGGAAGTGGCGGAAGTGGTGCTGTCGATCATGTGAGGCTCCGGCTTATTGGCCCATCTGCAAAGTCTTGAGCAACAAGGTTTTGGCTGTGTTCATGACCTCGACGTTGTTCTGATACGAGCGCGAGGCGGAAATCATGTTGACCATTTCCTCGACTGCGTTGACGTTGGAATGCGTGACGTAGCCATCGGCGTCGGCAAGCGGATTGCTCGGGTCGTGCACTTTGCGGCCGGGGGCTTCGCTTTCCTGAATGCCGCTGACCTTGACGCCGGCGGCGTTGTCGTTGCCCATGGCCTGCGTCTGGAAGACCACCTGGCGCGCCTTGTAGGCCTTGCCGTCCGGGCCGGCGACGGCATCGACGTTGGCCAGGTTGCTGGCCACCACGTTGAGGCGCTGCGCCTGTGCGCTGACGGCGCTCGACGAGACGTTGAAAATGGAGAACATGGACATGGCGGACCTCGTAGCGGCTTATTGCCCTTGAATGGCGCTCAGCATGGTCTTGGCCTGGCCGTTGATGAAGCGCAGCGTGGCTTCATAACGCACGGCGTTGTCCATGAACGCAGCGCGTTCGCGGTCCATGTCCACGCTGTTGTTGTCGAGTGATGGCTGCGACTGCACGGCATAACCCACGGTGCTGCGCTCAGAGAATCCGGACAGCGGGATATGCCCAGCGTCCGTCGTGCCGTAGCTGCCGTTGCTGGCGTTCTTGCTGACCGACATGGTGCTGTTGCCGCCGGTGGCGGCTGTCAGCGCCTCGGTGAACTTCATGTCACGGGCCACGTAGCCCGGGGTGTCGGCGTTGGCGATGTTGCTGGCAAGAAGACGCTGGCGCTCGGCACGCAGTGTGAGTGCGTGTCCCTGGAAATCGAGCCGGTTGGTCATCTTGTCAAGCATGGTGTGCCTCACATCTTGTTGAGAGAAGCGCCGGGCATAGGGCTTGCGGCGTGGGTCGATTATGGAAACGCAGTGCAATTCCTAAAGTGGAAAGAACGGCGCTTTGCCTGCGCAGTTCGGCGCTTCAGCGTGGGCGCATCCGACTACAGTGCGAGGTGTGAAATGGCCTGCGAAGTGGTAGGCGTATCTGGAAGGAGAAACCCATGCTGCACCCCTTTTTCAAGCGATATGCCTTTCGGCCAGTGCGCCTTGGAATCACCGCCGCACTGCTGGCATTGCTGGTCGCGCCGCAGGCCTGGGCACAGGACGCAGCCGAGCTTTCCAAGATCACCCAAAGCTGGATAGACAACAGCCTGCGAAGCGGCACCGCGAGTGACTGGCCGCTGCGTATGGAGGTCGAAGTGGGAGAGCTCGACCCCCGACTTCGCTTGGCGCCATGCGCGCGCGTGGAGCCGTATTTGCCGGCGGGATCGCGGCTCTGGGGTCGCACACGCCTGGGCCTGCGCTGCGCTGAAGGCGCGACAAAGTGGAACGTCTTTTTGCCGGTTACGGTCAAGGCCTTTGGCCCTGCCTGGGTGCTCACGGGCAATGTGAGCTCGGGCGCCGTCTTGGCGCAAGGCGATGCCGTACAGTCGGAAGTGGATTGGGCGGCCGACCACACGTCGGTTCTGGCCGACCCTGCTCTGTGGGTGGGTCAAGTCGCAGCGCGACCACTGCAGGCCGGTCAGGCATTGCGCCAGGCAATGGTGCGGGCACCCAAGTTGTTTCAGGCGGGGGCCCAGGTGCGCGTTCAGGCGCAGGGCGTTGGCTATGCCGTCAGTGCTGGAGGGCAAGCGCTGAGCGCGGGCAGCATTGGGCAGACTGTGCGTGTGAGAATGGATAATGGAAAGGTGATAAGTGGAATTGTTTCGGAAGATGGGACAATAACGGTGAACCTTTAGCGCGATTTACGCACTTAGGCCTAAAGTCTCCTGCAAACAGGTCGAAAACATTCCTACCGGTCCCCGGCATTCAGGGGGCATGGAGAAGGCAATGAAGATAGGTCAAACACCAGAACACAACGCGGCCGTCGCGCAGTCCAACGCCTCCAAGCAGGCCAAGACTGCTGCGGCACCCGCTGCGCCAGAAGGCGCCAAAGCTGCGGCTGGCGCTGCAGGCGGCGGTGTGGCCGTCACCCTCTCGCGCAATGCACGGGAAATCGAGCACAACAGCCGCGCAACCGCCGATTTTGATGCCGGCAAAGTCAAGGCCGTGCGCAGTGCTATCGAGAGCGGCACCTTCAAGGTCGACGCAGGGGCCATTGCCGACAAGATGCTGGCCAATGCGGAAGAAATCATTGCGCACTCGCGCGGGTAATTCGTTTTTCTCGATTTCCGCAGCGTTTCTCGCGAATTTTCTCGGCCTTATTTATGAGCACATCCAGCCCAGTCGAATCATCGCTGGCCGAAGTCGAAGTTTTGTTGGCGCAGGTGGGCAAAGCCCTGCAGGCTTCTGAGGCAGAGGATTTGCAGCAAGCGAGCCTCCAGCTGCGCGACGCGGCCTTGCGCTTTTCGCAGGTGCTCGGCACCCATCGCGCCGACGCATTGGCGCCTGCTATTGCGGTGCGTGTGCGCACGGTGGGCGCCCGGTTGGCGAGCCAGCGCGATGGTTTGGCGCGTGTCTCCGCCATGCTGGACAGGCGCATGGCGACTCTGCTGCCTGACCAGGCGCCAGCGTCTACCTACGGCGCACGTGCGCCAGGAGCAGGGCCCTCCGCCGCACGCATTTACAAGTCTGCGAGTTGACGTTTCGGGCTGGTCCGGACCAGTTCGGATTTTCGGAAGGTCAAAAAACAAAGGGCGCTATAGGCGCCCTTTGTTTTTTGGAGCCGGTTTTCAATCTAGTGGCTGCGCATCTTCGCGCGCAGACGGGCGACGGATTGGCTGTGCAGTTGGCACACGCGCGATTCCGTGACGCCCAGTACAGCCGCAATTTCTTTGAGGTTCATGTCCTGCTCGTAGTACATGCCCATGATGAATTGCTCGCGCTCGGGCAGTGCCTCAATGGCTGCGATCAAAGAGCTGCGAAGGCGCTGGTCGCGCAGCATGGCCATGGGGTCTGCCTGCGCGTCGGCGGTTTCGTGGCGCTCCAGAAAACCTTCGTCATCGTCACCATTGCCGCGGGTCATGTCTTCGAGGTACACGAGCTGGGTTCCGCGGACCTTTCCCAGCAAGCTTTGGTAGTCTGACAGGGTCATGTCCAATTCGCCGGCAATCTCGGATTCCAGAGGGCTGCGCCCAAGCCTCTGCTCCAGGCGCTGAACCGCTTTTTCAATGTCCTTCTGGCTCTTGCGCGAACTGCGCGACATCCAGTCGGATTCGCGCAGTTCGTCCAGCATGGCGCCGCGGATTCTTTGGGTGGCGAAGGTCTCGAACTGCACACCCTGCGTGGCTTCGAACCGCGTCAGTGCCTCGGACAAACCAATCATGCCGACCTGAATGAGGTCGTCGATCTCCACGTTCGCTGGCAGCTTGGCGATCATGTGGTGCGCAAGGCGGCGCACCAGTGGTACGTGCTGGCGAATCAGGGCGTCGCGATCGAGCTGTCCTTTTGCGGTGTAGGTCACTTCAATGGCTCGTGGCAATGGGCGCAGCGCATGCTGCGCCAAATGGGGATGGTAGCGCAGCATAGGCACCTGCGGATGCAAGCACTTCCGCGCTCTCCAGAAGTTCAAGGGCGAGACGCTGCAAATCGGGCGCGTGTTGCGGGTCGAGTGCGAGCGTGCGTGGCATGTGCGCGAGGTGTTTGCCCGCGCATTCGCGCAGCGCGCGCAGCTGTTGGTGCGCGGCAGTGCGCTGTCCGTGCTCTTGCGCCAGGCTCACCACGGTTGCTGACAGTTCTGCTTCAAGTGCGAGCCACTTCACATCCTTGTACGCTCGCGTCACACAGTCTTCCGCGCTATCGAGCAGCACCAGCGGCCTTGCACTCGAATGGTCCATCAGGCTGGCCGCCAGAACCGGCATGGCCGCGTACACGACCACTACGGCATAGCGCCGCAACAATGGCTGCAGGCACGCGAGGGGCACAGCACTGATGCGTTCGCGCGGCGCGAGCCTTGCAAGTCCGCGCGCCGCGGGCAGCACCGCCAACGAAGGCTCCGCCGAGGCGGCGTCGCCGATCGGAGCCTCAATCCACAGGTTGTGTTCCAGCAGGTCCAAAAGTCCCGGTCCGTCTGCGCTCTCTCTGGTCGTCCCGTCCAGCACGACAGTGGGATAGCCGAGACGCTGCAGTTGCATGCAGATGGCCCACAGCATTTCAAGCGACCGGCCTCCCGGAACGCTGGCGACCGAAATCAGCCGCAATGCGTCCTGAGGCACCCGGCCATAGAGGCTGGTTCCCTGGTGCTGGCCGAACTCAAGCATCGATCAACCCCCGTTCGCGCACAGGATCGGTGCTGTGCGAGAAGAAAAAGTTGAGCTCAGTGGACTTGGGGTCAAACGGCGATCGGGCGACCGAACGCATGGAGGACGCGACCAGAGCATGGGCATCAGCGGCCTCCCAGTCTTCTGGCACACGCTGGCCATTGGTCACGCCGCGCAGCAACAACTGGTGGCGAATGAGTGCGTCCATTGCGGGACCGAGCTTCACGGCTTCGTCCACCTTGGTCAGAATGGCCTGCTGCGTGCCCGGCGTTTTGAACGCCATCAGCGTGTCGTCCAGCGTGTCGCCATGGCTGCCCGCATTCAGCACGAGCAGACGTTGGACCTCGGGCAGGTCAAGCACGTCCAGCATGTCGCGGCGCCGCGGATCGCGTGGTGCAACGCCGGTGGTGTCGATCAGCACCATTTTCTTGCCGCTCAGCAGGCCGAGCAAATCCTGCAGCGCAGCCTGGTCGTGCGCCAGATGGGCCACCACGCCGAGCATGCGTCCATAGCTGCGCAACTGCTCATGCGCGCCAACGCGGTAGGTGTCCAACGTGATCAAGCCGACGCTGGCGGGGCCGTGCACGCGCGCGCACAGCGCGGCCAGCTTGGCGGCGGTGGTTGTTTTTCCCACTCCGGTCGAGCCCACGAGGGCGTAGGTGCCGCCTTGCTCGTACAAGGGCTGCATGGCAGCGTCGGTTTTGAGGTTGCGCTCCAGCACTTCCATCAACCAGCGCACCGATTCCGATGCGTCGAGATCGTCGGGCAGGCGTTCAAGAATGGTGCGGGCAAGCGCCGGAGAGTAGCCGCCGCGGATCATTTTCAGCATCAGGTTGGACTGAATCGGGTTCTGTCGGGCCTGGCCCAGCCACGAGAGTGTGTTGAAGCGGTCTTCAATCAGCTCCTTCATGGCTTGCAGTTCATGCATGAGGTTTTGCTCGCCAGCGAGAGAAGGGCGTGCGGCGACGGCAGCACTGCTGCGCGTGGGCGCTGCCGCAGCGACAGCAGATTGCAACGGGTTGTGGCGCTGCACCGGGGCGGCGGAGATCCGCGGCGCTGGGCGTGCTTCGCTGGGGCGCATCTGGCGCGCCGGCTCCGGAGCCTGACGGATCTGGCGGCTTGGCTCTGGAGCCTCCGATTCGCCCCGCGCATCGTGGCGGCGCCGCAGCATGCGTTCACGCACGTAGTCCTGGAACGACAGCGTGCTCATCGCCAATTCTTCGGTGTCCTGGTGTACCGGATTGCGTGCCGGGCGCTCGTCCGGCTGCTCGGCTGCTACAGGTCGGTTGGCGTTGCGAGCAGGCGCCGGTGTTTGTGCTGGCTCGTCCAGCGCGTTGAGCGACTCTTCTGCCGTGGCCACCACTTCCACGCCGTTGGGCGTGGGGCGGTTGGAGAGGATCAGCGTGCCTTCGCCAAAAGCCATGCGGGCCTTGGCGAGCGCCTCGCGGGCCGTGGGCGCGTGAAAGCGTTGGATGTTCATGCCGTTGCTCCTTTAAGGATGGGGCCAATGCGAATGGTGTGGGTTTCAGGAATCTCGCTGTGCGCCAGCACCTGCAAACGCGGTGCAACCCGGCGCACCAGACGCGAGATGGCGCCGCGAATGGAGTCGGGCACCAGAAGGCAGGCGGGAAGTCCCATCTCTTCCTGGCGCAGC
Organism: Giesbergeria sp.; assembly: GCA_034674825.1. Classification (GTDB taxonomy): domain Bacteria; phylum Pseudomonadota; class Gammaproteobacteria; order Burkholderiales; family Burkholderiaceae_C; genus Simplicispira. The sequence goes on along the minus strand of JAUCDU010000007.1, from coordinate 6,925 downwards.
GCCACTTCGGCAGCCTTCTGGGTCAGGATGTCGGCCACGCCTGGGTCCAGCGCCGGGCCACTGGCGTTGCCCAGCGCTTGCACCAGCAGACGCTCCAGGCCGGGCTCGATCGCAATGACACTGAGCTCGCGGGTTGCGCCGTAGATCTGTTGGACGATGGCGGGCGAGAGAGCCACACGCACGCGTTTGGCCAGCTCCACCGGGTCGGTAATGGCGCCCGCATGCTCGGCCAGTGTTTCGATGATGGTGCGGATGTCCCGGATGTGCACGGACTCTTCCAGCAGCAGCTGCAGCACTTTCTGGAACGATGCAATGGACACCATTTTGGGAACCACTTCTTCTATCAATTTCGGAGCCAGCTTGGCGACATGCTCGACCAGTTGCTGGGTTTCGGTGCGGCTCAAAAGCTTGGCTGCCTGCACTTGCATCAAGTGTGACAAATGGGTCGCCATCACGGTTTCCGAATCAACGACGGTAAAGCCGGCCATTTGCGCCGCTTCCTTTTGCTGCTCGTCGATCCAGTGGGCAGGCAGCCCAAAGGCTGGGTCGGTGGTTGCGGTGCCGATGAGCGGCGTCGAAATGCCACCGGGGTTGATGGCCAGGTGCATGCCGGGGAAGGCCTCGCCTTCGCCCACCACGACCCCGCGCAGGGTGATCCGGTAGCCGCTGGGCTTGAGCTCCAGGTTATCGCGTACATGCACCGGCGGCGGAAGAAAGCCCACCTCCTGCGCGAACTTGCGCCGTACCCCCTTGATGCGCGTCAGCAGGTCGCCCTGACGCGTCTTGTCCACGAGGGCAATCAGGCGGTAGCCCAGTTCGAGGCCGAGCAAGTCGATGGGTTGCAAATCGTCCCAGGTGGCTTCACCGTCGCTCACTGGGACGACGGGTTCCTCGACCGGGGGAGCAACTTTGGAGCGCTGCGTCAGGATCCAGGAGAGGTAGCCGAGCGCGGCGCCAATTGTCAGAAACACGACATGCGGCATGCCGGGGATGACCCCGATCAGAATCAGAATGCCAGCGGTGATGCCCAGCACCTTGGGCGACATGAACAACTGCTTCACGATCTGCTGGCCCATATCGGAGTCTTTTCCGACGCGGGAGATCACCATCGCTGCCGCGACCGAGATCAGAAGGCCAGGAATTTGTGCCACAAGTGCGTCGCCAACCGCCATCAGAATGTAGGTGTCGGCGGCTTTGGCGGCGGACAGGCCATGCTGCAGCATGCCGATGGCAAAGCCACCCACGATGTTGATCAGCAAAATCAAAATGCCGGCAACTGCATCGCCGCGCACGAACTTTGAAGCGCCATCCATCGAGCCGAAGAAATTCGCCTCTTCGGCCACTTCCGCGCGTCGCCGCTTGGCCTCGGTGTCGTCGATCAGACCGGCGTTCAGGTCGGCGTCCACCGCCATCTGCTTGCCAGGCATGGCATCGAGCGTGAAGCGCGCCGACACTTCTGCAATACGTTCGGCGCCTTTGGTGATCACGATGAAGTTGATCACCACCAGGATGGAGAACACGATCAGACCGACAGCAAAGTTGCCACCGATCAGAAAGTGGCCGAACGCCTCAATCACCGCGCCGGCAGCGCCTGGGCCGGTGTGGCCTTCAAGCAGGACCACGCGGGTGGAGGCGACGTTGAGCGAGAGCCGCATCAGCGTGGTCAAAAGCAGCACCGAGGGGAAGGCAGCAAAATCGAGCGGTCGCAGCATGTAAGCCGCCACCATCATCACCATCAGCGCGACGGCGATGTTGAGCGTGAAGAACGTATCCAGCAGCCAGGGCGGAATCGGCAGCACCATCAGCGCCAGAATGGCGACCACCAGCAGCGGTGCGGACAGTCCGGATGCGGCGGTGAGCCGGGTGCCGGCCCACTGCTTCGCTGAATTCATGCTTGTGTTCATGCAGGCTCACTTTGGCGCGAGGCGCGGTTCAAAGGGTCAAGTTCGGGGGCGATGTAGGGTTCTGGGACCTCGCCCGGCATGTCTCCCTCGCCGCGAAGTGCCGCCTTCAAGCGGTATACGTAGGCCAGTACCTGGGCCACAGCGGTGTACAAAGCGGCTGGAATCGGCTGATCCAGATCCGCGTTGGCATACAGTGCGCGTGCCAGCATGGGTGACTGCAAAACCGGGATCTCGTGCGTTTTGGCCAGGTCGCGAATGCGCATGGCCACCAAATCGGTACCCTTTGAAATCACCTGCGGTGCAGCCATGCTCTCGTCGTACTTCAATGCCACGGCATAGTGCGTAGGGTTCATCACGACAAAATCTGCCTTGGGCACGGCGGAAACGCTGCCTCCGTCGGCAATTTCGCGCTGGCGCTGGCGCATGCGGCCCTTGATTTCAGGGTTGCCGTCAGATTCCTTGTGCTCTTGCTTGACTTCTTGGTGCGACATCTTGAGCCGCTGACGGAAGAAGAAGCCTTGCAACGGCACATCAATCAGCGCCGCCATGAACACCACCAGAAGCAGCAGCGCCATGCCCGCCGTCATCCAGTCGGCTACATGAGACAGCGCCAAAGGAGAGGGCTGGAGCACCAGAGCTGCCATTTGCTCGATGCTTTGGCCCAGATACTTCCAAGCCACGAAGGTCAGGATGGCGGTCATCAACACCATCTTGGCTACGTTGGACATTTGCTGCTTCGAGAACAGGTTCGCTGCGCCTTTAAGCGGATTCAGTCGGCTGAATTGCGGGGTAATGGGCTTTGCGCTAAAGACCCAGCCGCCGGCCCCGACAGCGCTGATAAGCGCCGCGCTGCCCGTGAGGGCCGAAAACACCATGCTGGCGATGAGGCCCGTGCCAGCCATCGATTGCAGCCGTGCCAGCATCGAGGCGGGTGATTTCATGGTTGCGGCGTCAAAGGCCAGCTGGCGCACCATATCCAGGCGCAGATGGTCAAGCAGACGCGGCATGAAAATCAACACCGCCATCGCCCCAGCGCCCAGGATGGCCAGGTGCGAAAGATCGCGCGAACGTGCAGCCTGCCCATCGGTGCGGGCTTTTTGCAGCTTGCGTTCTGTAGCGGGAAGGTTGCGGTCTTGGCTCGATTCCATGATGGCACGACGGACTTGTGTCGTGCCATTGTGGTGAGCAGCGCCGAAATCTAAAGCGCAATAAGCGGGGAGGACCCGCCCTTAATCAAACCCCGGAAAACCACGGGGGAGGAAGCAGGTCCTAGAACCCCAGGCTTGCCAGAAGATCGTCGACCTGCGACTGGTCGGTGACAACGTCGGCGGTGGTTTCGAGATTGACCACGGGCCCCGACAAGGCTGGCGCCTTTGCTTGAGCGAGCGCAGTCGCCGCGCTCGGGGGTGCCGTCTGAATGACGAGGTGCAGCAATTGCTCCTCAATGGTGGCAGCGAGCGCCACCACGCGGGCGATCACCTGGCCAGTCAGGTCGTGAAAATCCTGCGCCATCATGATTTCCGTGAGGTGCTCGTCAGCGGTCTGGGTGACTTGCGAGACATCTTCCAGGAAGTTCATGATGGAGCCTGTCGCGACGGCAGCCACCGGGTCGCGCACCAAGGCTTCGCGCATGCGCGTTGCCTCGGCTGCGAGGAAGTCGTGCTGCAGCTTGGCCTGCTCCACTCGGGTCAAAACCTTTTCCGCCGCCTCCCCTGTGAGCCGCGCGATATAGGAAAGCCGGCTCTGCGCGTCCGGTAGCTCTCCCATGGTGCTGCGCAGCTGGTCGGCATAGCCAAGCTCGCTGAGCGAATCGTGCAGCTGGCGTGTCAGCAAGCCGATTTTCTGGTGCAGGTCAGGCTCTGCGGGCGCGGAGCTGTTGAGGGCGGTGCTCGGTTCCATAACGATCTACAGCCCCACTTTTTTGATGATCAGGGTCACCTTCTCTTCTAGCGTGGCCTTGGTGAAAGGCTTGACGATGTAGCCAGCCGCACCGCCCTGGGCGGCGGCGACGATGTCTTCCTTGCGCGCTTCGGCAGTCACCATCAACACCGGTAGATGTTTGAGGTTGGCGTCTGCCTTGATTTCACTCAGCAACTGAAACCCATTCATGTTGGGCATGTTGATGTCGGTAACGACGAAGTCGAACTTGGAATTGCGCAACTTGTGCAGCGCAGCGATGCCGTCTTCCGCCTCGTCGGCTTCCGTAAAGCCGCTCTCTTTGAGGAGGTTGCGAACGATGCGCCGCATCGTGGAAAAGTCGTCAACTATCAAAAAACGAAGGACATTGGCCACGTGGGACCCTTTCGGTCGAAATATGCAGAGGCACTGATCTAGCGGCGAGAATTTGGCGAAGTGGTGGCCGGCGGCGCAGCATCGGGTGTGATTGCTGCCTCGGCTGCGCCACTTAGCGCTGCTGGCGTTTCAGTTTGTAATTCGCTCGATTGTGCCGCAGGCGAGGCACTGCTGCTACCCAATAGGCGTTCTTCGGCTTCTTGTGTGAGCACGGTAACGGTAATGCGGCGGTTGGCTGCAGCGCGCGGATGTTCCGGATCATAAGGTTTGCTTGCGCCCAAGCCGACGACGCGCGCCAATTTGGCGTCTGGCATGCCGGCGGCCACCAGCTCGCGGCGCGACGCATTGGCCCGGTCCGCAGACAACTCCCAGTTGCTGTAGCCGCGGTCGCCATTGCCGTACGGGGTTGCGTCGGTGTGGCCGGCAATGCTGATGCGGTTTTCGACGCCACCGAGCGCACCGCCAATCTCGCGCAGTATTTCGCGCATGTACGGTTTGACCAAGGCGCTGCCGCTGTCAAACATCGGGCGGTTCTGATCGTCCACGATTTGAATCTGGAGTCCGTCAGGTGTCACCTGGATGACAATCTGCGAGCGAAATTCGTTGAGCCTCGGGTTCCCCTCGATGATGGCATCCATGCGTGCACGCAGTTCCTTGATGCGCTTGGCGTCGCGTTCGGCCGCCTGGGCGCGCGACGCTTCTTCCGACAGCCGTCGGTTGTTGCTTTTTTCTGCGTCGGTGCGGCGCACCTGCCCATAGACCTTGGCCAGGTCGTTGCCGCCGCCGGGAATGATGCTTGAGCTGTTGCCCGAGCCGTCACCGCCGCTCATAGCTACTTTTAAGGGGGAGCTGAAGTATTCCGCAATGCCCTGTAACTCGCCTTTGGCGGTGGAGCCCAGCAGCCACATGAGCAAGAAGAAGGCCATCATCGCGGTCACGAAATCTGCGTAGGCGATTTTCCAGGCGCCGCCATGCGGCTTGTGCTTGGCTTTTTTGCCGCGCTTGACGATGATGGGCTGCAGCTTTTTTTCAGCCATGGCGCGCCCTACTTTTTGCCCTTCACATGGGCCTCAAGCTCCAGGAACGTGGGCCGCGCCGTCGAGAACAGTACCTTGCGGCCAAATTCAATGGCAGTCGCCGGGTTGTAACCCTGCATACTGGCAAGCAAGACCGCTTTCACGCACTGCAACTCCTTGGCCGCGTCGTCAAGGCGCTGCTCCAGCAAGCCGGCAACGGGTTCCACGGCGCCATAGGCCAGGAAAATACCCAGAAAAGTTCCTACCAGCGCAGAGGCAATCATGCCGCCGAGTACCGCCGGTGGCTGCCCCACCGAACCCATGGTGTTCACCACGCCCAACACCGCCGCAACGATGCCGAACGCCGGCAGGGCGCCTGCCAGACGCGTCAGCGCCGCCACGGGGGCGTGCGCTTCCTCGTGGTGCGTGTCGATTTCGCTGTCCATCAGGCCCTCAATTTCGTAGGAATTGAGGTTGCCCGAGACCATCATGCGCAGGTAGTCGGTGAGGAATTCGATCAGATGGTGGTCCGAACCTACCGTCGGGTATTTCTTGAAGATTTCCGATTCTTCGGGTGCCTCGACATCCTTTTCGATGGCCATCAGGCCATCCTTGCGCGCTTTTTGCAGGATGTCGTACAGCATCGCCATCAACTCCATGTACCGCGCCTTGGTGTACTTGGAGCCTTTGAAGAGCCCGGGGATGGATTTTGCAACCGCCTTGAGCACCTTGGGCTGGTTGTTGACCACAAAAGCGCCCAACGCAGCGCCGCCAATCGTCACAATTTCAAACGGCAAGGCCTCGAGCAGCACGTCGATGTTGCCACCGTGCGCAATGAAGACGCCGAACACGCAACCGAACGTGATGATGTAACCAAGGATGACGAGCATGGAGGCCGATTCTGGCAGAGCCTTTGCAAATTGTTCCGACGAACTGTGGTCTGTAGTTCCGTCAGATCTGGCGGTTGCAGGGCAATTTGGGTCGCGGCAAACACCGCGAAACGGGGTCGATAGAGAGCAACAATTTTATTGTTTCAGGGCTCTGGCGCTTATCTGTAAATCGTTAGTAGCTATTGAAATGGGAGCAAAAGCAGTGGTTTCCAGTAGATACAACGGCTATGCAGCCCAGAAAAATCACAAAAAGTTACGGTAAAGCTAAAGTTTGTTGCGTGTGGGTCCGATAACACATTCAACAGGGATTCAAAGCCCTGTACCTCACAGCAGCGGCAAGCACGGGCTTGGGCTGCAAAGGTTAGGGCCGCCGGCTAGCGCTGGCATTTTTGATACCGGCAGCAATGCCGCACGTTTGGGCTTACACAAGGAGCTATCACCATGGCAGCCACTATCAACACCAATGTCCAGTCGCTCAATGCACAGCGCAACCTGGGCGCTTCGCAGAACTCGCTGGCAACCTCGATGCAACGTCTGTCTTCTGGTCTGCGCATCAACAGCGCGAAGGACGACGCCGCCGGCCTCGCCATTTCCGAGCGTTTCAGCACCCAAATTCGGGGCCTGAACGTTGCTACCCGCAACGCCAACGACGGCATCTCGCTGGCGCAGACCGCTGAAGGCGCACTGGCCAGTGTCACCAACAACCTGCAGCGCATGCGTGAGTTGGCTGTCCAGTCTGCCAACGCCACCAACAGCGCTTCGGATCGCACGGCCTTGCAGCAAGAAGTCTCGCAACTCGCCTCTGAAATCGACCGTGTGTCGA
>JAUCDU010000006.1:0-21650 GCA_034674825.1 Giesbergeria sp. | reverse complement strand
CGGGTTGCTGGCGTAGGCCACGCGGTCGCCTGCCTGCAGATGGCTGACGCCCTCACCCACGGCCTCCACCACGCCCGAAGCCTCCATGCCAAGCTGCAAAGGCATGGGCAAGGCGTACAGGCCTGTGCGCTGGTACACGTCGATGAAATTAAGCCCAATGGCGCGGTGACTGATGCGCACTTCGCCGGGACCGGGTGCTCCCACCTCCACCTCGACCCGCTGCATTTCTTCCGGGCCGCCGTTCTGGCGAATTTGTATGGCAAAGCTCATGGGGTTTTCTCCATCGTTCTCAAAGCCTTGCATCCTGCCATGTTTGCCTGCCAGCTGCAGCGCGCAGCTACAGTGGCGGCATGCAAGAAAAACTCAGTGCGCGCACGGCAGTGTTGCTCAGCATCCCGCCGCTCTTGTGGGCGGGCAATGCCGTCGTGGGCCGCGTGGTGCACGACATGGTGCCGCCGCTCACCCTCAACTTCCTGCGCTGGCTGCTGGCCTTCGTGATCCTGCTGCCGCTGGCCCACGGCGTGCTGCAGCGCGGCAGCGGCCTGTGGCCACATTGGCGCCGCTACGCCTTGCTGGGACTGCTCGGCATCGGGCTCTACAACGCCTTGCAATACTTGGCATTGCAGACATCGATGCCGATCAACGTGACCCTGGTGGGCTCCAGCATGCCGGTCTGGATGCTGGCGGTCGGCACCCTTTTCTTTGGCGCCCGCATCTCATCTCGGCAGCTCATGGGCGCCCTGCTCTCGATGCTCGGCGTGCTCACGGTGCTCAGCCGTGGTCAATGGAGCGAATTGCTAGCGCTGCGGCTCGTGCCGGGGGACGTCTTCATGCTGCTCGCCACCATCGCCTGGTCGTTCTACAGCTGGCTGCTGGTGAAAACCAGTGAGCCAGCGCTGTTGCGTGGCAACTGGGCGGCCTTCCTGATGGCGCAACTGGTGTTCGGGCTCGGTTGGTCGGGCATGCTGGCCGGCGGTGAATGGGCCAGTGGCCGTACCGCTATCGACTGGGGTTGGCCGCTGATTGCGGCACTGGTGTTCATCGCCGTCGGACCCGCCGTGGTCGCCTACCGCTGCTGGGGCCTGGGCGTGCAGCGCGCCGGGCCAACGGTGGCCGGCTTTTTTGCCAATCTCACGCCTTTGTTTGCCGCGCTGCTCTCAGCTGCCTTTCTCGGCCAGGCGCCGCACGGCTATCACGCGGCGGCCTTTGCCTTGATCGTGGGCGGCATTCTGGTGTCGTCGCGCCGCTAAGCGCGATCGGCCTCAAGCGGGAGCCAGCAGCCCCAGCAAGCTGGCAATCGGCATCGGGCGAGCCAGCAGATAGCCTTGGTAGAAGCCGCAGCCGTAGCCGCGCAGCAAGACACGCTGCTCTTCGGTCTCAACCCCTTCGGCAATCACCTCAAGCTCGAGGTTGTGCGCCATGCCGATGATGGTTTGCACGATCACCTCATCGGTGGGGCGTGTGCCAAGATTGCGCACGAAGGATTGGTCGATTTTCAGCTGGTGCAGGGGCAGGCGCGTAAGGTAGGCAAGCGAAGAGTAACCGGTGCCGAAGTCGTCCACTGCAAAGCGGATGCCGCGCGCGCGCAATTGGTGCATACGGGCGACGGTTTCTTCCACATTGTCGAGCACGACCGATTCGGTGAGCTCCAGCGTCAGCAAATGGGCGTGCGGCCCCAGGGGTGCGACCTCAGCAAGCACCTGTTCCACGAAACCCGGGTGGCGAAACTGGCGGGCACTGACATTGACCGACAGCTGCAGGCGCTCGCACCGCGGGTCGTCCCGCCACTGCGCCAGTTGGGCGCACGCCGTGCGCAGCACCCAGCTGCCAATGGCCACAATGATGTCGCTTTCTTCGGCTGCGGCAATAAAGGCACCGGGCGGCACCAGACCACGCTCAGGATGCTGCCAGCGCACCAGCGCTTCGGCGCCCACCATGCTGCCGTCGTACGCAAACTGCGGCTGGTAGTGCAGCACAAACTCGGCGTTGCGCAGCGCTTGCTTCAAATCGGCTTCCAGTTGCGCTCTGCTGCTGATGGCCGTCTGCATCTTCGGATCAAAAAAGCACAGGCCATTGCCACGGCGCGCTTTGACCTGGTACATCGCGATATCGGCCTGGCGCAGCAGCTCGGCCGCTGCTTGGGGGGTATTGCCGAACAAGGTGGCTCCCACACTGGCGCTGCATTGATAGGTATGGCCTTGCAACTGGTAGGGCTCGGAGAGGCTTTCGAGCAGCTTTTCCGCCACGCGTTGGGCCTGCGCACCCGCGTCCAGTGCAGCACCCGAGAGATCGGTCAGCATGATGACGAATTCGTCGCCCCCCAGGCGGGCCACGGTATCGGCCGAACGCACGCCTTCGCGAAGGCGCTGTGCGACCTCTCGCAGCAAGGCATCGCCCATTTCATGGCCAAGGGTGTCGTTGATGGTCTTGAACTGGTCCAGGTCGAGGAAAAGCAATGCGCCAAGCTGCCCAAAACGCTGCGCGCGCCGGGTCGCCTGGCCGAGCCGGTCCAGCAGCAGGCGCCGGTTCGGCAGGCCCGTGAGTGGGTCGTAGAACGCCAGCGTTTCGATTTCGGACTGTGCGCGGCGCATGTCCGTGATGTCGGTGTAGGTGATCACCATGCCGCCATCCGGCGTGCCATGCTCCAGAATCTGCAGAATTCGGCCATCTGGCAGCACTTGCTCATGCGCCGCATTGGCACCCTTTTGCACCTCCAGGCGCTTGTCCACCCACAGCTTGCGCTCGGCTTCGCCAGCGTGCGGCAAATGGTGCGACACACTTGCCTCGAGCACCTTGCGAAACGGCAGTTGCGGCTCCATGATGCCGGCAATCCAGGGGTAAATCTCATCGAAACGCTGGTTCCAGTGCAGTACGCGGCGCTCGCTGTCGAGCAGCACAAAGCCGCTGAGCATGGCTTCCAGCGCCTGATCGAGCTGCGCCTTGGAGAGCGACAGCGCTTGCCGCGTCTGCGCCATGCGGTGAAGGTATTCGGTGAACAGATAGCCCACTGCCACCACCAGCAGCGCAAACAGCGCACTTACGGCGGCCACCACCAAGGCTTCTAGCCTCCAGCCCTTCAGCGCTTCCCGCTCGGGAAGACTGGCGGAAATCCACAAATCGTCGTATATCAGCGGGCGCGCGATGACCCGCCCAGGCAGGCTTGTCAACCGGGTAGCCGCATTCCAGCCTTCGGCACGGCTGGCAGCGGTCTCGTTCAAAGGCGCAGGCTCAGGCGTCAAATTTCCCGCCGCAGGCACCGAGAGCATGGACGTGCCAGCGCCTGTCTCCAGCACCACCTCAAGTCCGGGAATTTGGGCGTCCTGCGCCAACACCGAGGCGAGCATGGCGGTGGAAACCTCCGCCACGGCGACAAAACGCTCGCCGCTGGGTGTGCGCAGGTGGCGCGCCAGAAACACCACGCGCTCCGAACTCGCGAAGCTCTGCACCGGAGCGCTCAGCACCAGCACCGAAACGACTGGCGCCAAAGCCTTCTGCACGAAGCCTTCGGGAAGTCGCAGCGCAACACGCGCACCCCGGGGATCAGACGAAGCTACGACATGGCCTGCGCCATCGAGGACCGCCAGCAACCGAACACTCAAGTTGGGCCTGGCGACGCGCGCCAACATGCTGCTGGCCGTTTCCGGATGCACCCAATCCGGATGGGCCTTGTCCAGCCCGACGACCTCGGCGGCGCCGGCCAGCAAAACATCTACGCTCAGGAAAGCCCTGTTCAACGCCGCTTCGGCACCAGAAACGTAGCGCGCGAGTTGCTGGTCTGCGGCATCCAAGGCGGTGCGCCGCGTCACGCCAATCAATACGGCAGCAGCCACCAGCAGGGCACTGACAAAGAACGTCACCACAGCCCAGACGGCTGATGAGGCTCTGCCCGAGCTGGCGAATTTCATCGGCCCGCCGCCGAGGCGCTTGACGCCTTGCCAATGGTCTGTGCCCAGACGTCAGCGCAGCGTGCTCCGCAGCGCTGACGCCAGCGTGGCAACACCGTGTTGAAGAAAATCTCCCGACTGCGAAGCTTGTCTGCCGCCGTTGCCGGCACGATGCGCATCCGGCCGGGCTTGCCCGTCGTGCATGCAGGCGTGCCCGCATTGCAGGCGAGACCCAGAGCCGTGTCGCGCTCGGACTCGGCCCACACAGCGGTCTCCAGTTTGGGCAACTCGCGACGCAACAATTCGCGCAGATCAGCCGGCAATGCCTCCCAGGCGGCGCGATTGGCGCCGAAGATGGCCATGCCCCAGTTGATTGGAAAGTCGTACAGATGCGTCGTCAGATTCGCCAGGCCGATGGTATTGCCCGACAAAGTCCCGGTCACCGCGCAATCAATACTGCCGCCTTTGAAACGCGCCGCGACCTGAGAAAACTCAGTGTGCACGGGCGTGGCCCCCAAAGCCTCGAAAAAATCAGCCTGTGCGGCAGACGACACGCGCACTCGCCAGCCTTTCACGTCGGCCAGACTGGTCACGGGACGCTTGCAAAACAGCATTTGTGCCGGGTAGATATACAACGCCAGGGCTTCAATGCCCAGCTCTTCGCGCAGCGACTGCTCCAGGTAGGGCCTGAACGCCGCAAGATTTGCACGCAGGCTTTTCATGTCAGGGTTCAGTCCCGCAAGGTCAGCGAGGACATACTGCGGGAACGCGGCGTTCAGTGAACTCAGCAGCACAGTGCCAAACGGCACCACCCCCAATTGCACCAAGTGGAGCATTTCGGCGGCCGGCACGCCCGCCCGGTCAAACGGCACGATGTTCGCACTGAACTTGCCGCCGCTCAGATGCTCGAGTTCACGCGACCAGAAAGGTGCCTCGAATTGCGTGTACTGGTTGAGGCCCGCCAGGCCACCGACCACGCGCAGCGTCAGCGTAGGTTGCGTCGCCGCAGTACCAGGCGGCTTCTGCGCCAGAGCCGCGCCGATTGCGCCCAGCCACAGACACAACCACAGCGCCGGCAATGGGGAGAACAGTCGCTTCAGAAACATGGTTTTGGCTGAAAGTAAGCCAGTCGTAAGCCGGCGGTCGCCAGCGAATTCCCATTTTGCATGCCCAGACTGAACTGTCTACACCCAATTTTCAATGCCTTTGAAGCACGTTCAAAACGCCCCGGCGTACGCACCGCCATCGACCAGAACGTTCTGGCCCGTCATGTAAGCCGCTTGTGCGCTGCACAAAAAGGCGCAAATGGCGCCGAATTCATCGGCCAGGCCAAAGCGACCGGCAGGAATGCTGGCGCGCTGCGCCTGACGCACTTCTTCGAGCGTTTTGCCGCTGCGCGTCGCCACGTTGGCAAAGTTGGCGGCCAGCCGGTCGGTGTCGAACTTGCCCGGCAACAAGTTGTTGATCGTGACGCCGCGCGCCGCAAGTGGGCTGCGCGCAACACCCGCGACGAAACCGGTGAGTCCGCTGCGCGCCCCATTGGACAGGCCCAGGATGTCGATCGGGGCCTTCACCGCGCTCGATGTGATGTTCACGATGCGCCCGAAGCCACGCCCCGCCATGCCATCGAGCGTGGCGCGCATCAGCGCAATGGGCGCCAGCATGTTGGCGTCCAGCGCGGCGATCCAGGCGTCGCGGTCCCAGTCGCGAAAGTCGCCGGGCGGCGGCCCGCCGGCGTTGGTGACGACGATATCGAAGTTCTTGCCCGGTCCGCCCGCGACAGACAGCGCTGCGTGGCGGCCGGCTTCGGTTGTGATGTCTGCGGCCACAGTCAGCACGGAAATTTTTGAAGTTTTTTGGCCTCCAGCGCTTATCGCACCTTCATTTTCAGCTATCAATTCCGTTGCAACACGCGCCAAGGCAGCCTCACCACGCGCGTTGATCACCAGGTTGACGCCTTCACGCGCCAGCGCGCGCGCGCACCCAAGGCCAAGCCCCTTGCTGGCCCCACAAACCAACGCCCATTTGCCCGCTATACCCAAATCCATAACAATGCCTTCCCAACCGCACTCTGCGGCGCCAATGGATGATAAAGGGAGCAACCGATGAAACCCGGACCGATTACGCGCGTGCTGCTGGCAGCAGCGACCGTCGCCGCACTGGCGAGCACTGCGCAGGCCCAGCAGGATGCCTCGGTGATCCAGCGCGCCACCGAGCTGCGCGACGCCCCCGGCATGCGCGGGGCAAGCCTGGGCCAGCTCGCAGCCGAGAGCCCGGTCGAGCGCACCGGGGAGCGCAAAGGCTCCTGGATCAAAGTCCGCACATCGCAGGGCACTGCTGGTTGGGTGCACATGTTTGACGTGGGAACAAGCGCCAGCGCAGCACCCGCCTCGGGCAACGCCGCCACCAGCGGCCTGCGCAGCCTGGGCAGCCTGTTTGGTGGCGGCAGCACCACCACCGCCACGTCCACCGTTGGCATACGCGGTCTGGAAGCCGAGGACATTGCCAACGCACAGCCCAATCCGGCTGCAGTGACCCAGGCCGAGCAGCAGCGTGTGGACGCACGACAAGCCCGTCGCTTTGCCAGTTCTGCGTCGCTGCAGGCGAAGAAAGTGGACCCTCTGCCAGAACCGCCGCGCCCGACCTCGCCCGGCGCGCCGGCAGGCGGCATGGACTCGATGAACCTTAACTTCAGCCCGAACTGAGGCAATGACCATGTCCTTCACTTCTGACTCCCGCCTCCTGCCCGCAGCACTGCGTGGCGCGCTGCGCACCTACGTCGCCTGCACCGTGTTGGCACTGACGCCGGCACTCGGCCATGCCCAAGACGTCATGAACCTGCTCAATTCCCTGGGCAATCGCGGCGCAGCCACTTCACCAGGCGGCATCCTTGGCGCAATCACGGGCGGCAGCACAGCAGCACCGGCCGGCCAGGGCACCGACCTGATAAGCCTGCTCACGCAGTCGGTGGAAAACATCGATGAAGGCAAAGAGATCGAGATTGGTCGCCAGCTCGCGGCGGTGCTGCTGGGCAGCAAGCCACTGCACCCGGATATGAAGCTGCAGCGCTATGTCAATCAGCTGGGCCGCTGGATCAGCTTGCAATCCGAGCGTCCCGACCTGCCATGGACTTTCGTGGTGTTGGACGACAACGGCTACAACGCCTTTGCCGCCCCCGGGGGCTATGTGTTCGTGACCAAGGGTTTGATCGACCGTTGTGCTGACGAGTCGGAGCTGGCGGGCATTCTTGCCCACGAAATCACGCACGTGACCGCGCGCCACCACCTTCAGGCCATGCGCAAGACAGCGCAATCGGGCGTTTTCACGCAACTCGTAGCCTCGCAAATCAAAACCAATGCCGTGGGCAACCTGGTCGCATCACAACTGCTGGCCCTTGGGCGCAACCTGTACGCACGCGGACTCGACCAAAGCGACGAATTCGAAGCCGACCGCCGCGGTGTCGCGCTGGCCGCGCGCGCTGGATTCGACCCCTATGGACTCCCCGCTGCCTTGCAGGTGCTGCGCGCCGCAGCGCCTGGCAACCCAATGTTCACGCTGGCCCTGGCCACGCACCCGCCGGCCGACCAACGCCTGAGCCAGCTCCAGCAGGCCATGGGCGAGCGGCTCGATGGCCTGGTTGGCACTGCTCCCGTGAGCATTGCGCAGCGACTTGGCGGCGGCACCGATGTTGCAGCACCGGCTGCTGCGGCGGCGGCCGCGGTCGCACCTGCAGCAGCCGCAAAGGCAGTCAGAAAGCGCAAGAAGCAATAGCCCTTCAGTGCGCCGGGGCACGTGAAGCACGCGAGAAAACGGAGATCCCGGCTATCACCAGCGCGGTTCCCACGGCCAGGCCAAGGGTGAAGGGTTCGCCCAGCCACCACACCCCCATGAGGATGGTGGCCATGGGCCCGACCATGCCGGCCAGCGCGGCCGCGCTCGCGCCGATGCGTTCGATCGCCATCATCACCATCAACACCGGCACGGCGGTGCACAGCGTCGCATTCAGCAGCGACAGCCAGACCACCTCGGGGGCGACCAGAGCAGCGCTCAAGGGGCGCAGCAGCGCGAACTGCAGCAGACACAGCAAGCAGGCCACGGTGGTTGCCAGGCCGACCAGGCGCAGCGAGCCCAGTCGTTTGACCAGCTCGCCGCTGTAGACCAGATACACCGCATAGCTGATGGCACTGCCCAGTACCAGCAGCGTCCCCCAAATGGCGTTTGCACCCTGGTGCGCTGCCTCCTGGCCGAATACCAGCACCACGCCGCCGTAGCTCACCGCCATGCCCAGCAGTTGCCCCGCCCGCACGCTGCGCCCATACAAGGCCCAGCCCAGCAGAAGCACGATGGTGGGGTTGAGGTACAAAATCAGCCGCTCCAGGCTGGCCGTGATAAAGGCCAAGCCGGCGAAATCGAGAAAACTTGCCAAGTAGTAACCAGAGAAACCCAGACCCAGCACCCCCAGCCAATCGCTGCGGGTCAGCGCTGTCTTGCCCCGGCTGGACCACCATGCCATGGCGGCAAACAGCGGCAAGGCAAACAGCATCCGGTACATGATCAGCGTGACCGCATCGACGTCGTAGCGGTAGGCGAGCTTGACGATGATCGCCTTGCCACTGAAGGCGACGGCCCCGAGCAGCGCCAGCGTGAGCCCCCCCGCCCTGGTGTTGCGAGATTCCGCTGACGACCGAACATCCATTCGAGAAGGCATTTTTTAACTGTCTTTGGGCTGCATGTTCGAGGCAGTGGCAAAACGACGCCCCGCCCTTCCGACAAGGTGCTGCACTATAGACATTGGGCGCCATCGATCGAGCGGAATGAAACCGCGATTTTTCAACATACGTCCGCCTGGAATGCAGCAGATCGGGCCTAACTGGACCGACGCCCTCGAACACCGTGTTCTAAAAAGGCGTTCAAAGTTTTACCTATCGCCACGCTATGCGGATTCGGGTAGATTGTGCGGCTACAAAAAGGGAGGTCGGCATGCCTGTCTATTCATTCAGAAAGCGTTCTGCCGAACTGACCGTGGGGTTTTGCCTGGCAATGACTTTCTTGTGCAGTGCGCAGGCGGCCCCACTGGAACCTCCAACTGCAGCAAGAATGCTGTTTGAGCAATTGGCTGCCCAAGAGCAGCAACGGGCGGGTGACCCCGATTTTGACGCCGAATTAGGCCGCGCCGCCTTCGCTGCCGCCCAGTATCCGCGCGCCGTTATGGCATGGGAGCGCGTGGTGGCCTTGCAGCCAGACAATGCGGTTGCCCAACTGGAACTGGGCCGCGCGCTGTTTGCCGTAGGCGACAAGCATTCAGCGCTGGCACTCTCCAAACTCGTCCGTGAGCAAGGCATCGTGGTCGATGGGGCCTTGAACATTGATCAATTCCTCGTCTCCTACGACCGTGCCGACTACCGAGGGGCTTCCAGCATCAAGGGCTACGCCGAACTTGCGGTGGGACATGACTCGAATGCGAATGCCGGGCCGGATCCGGCCGCCATACTCGCACAACCTTTGGCCGGCGTGCCCGCATGGGTGCTCGCCCCCGGGGCCAAGGCGACCTCTGCAAATTTTGGCTCTGCGCTGCTAGCGCTGCGCGGGCGTCATGTGCTCGATGCGGGCTGGTCGTTTGTCGGAGCGGCCTCCGCCAGCACCAGACGCCACGCGCAAGCTGCGCGCGCATATGACAACAGCCAGTTCGATGCAAATGCCGGCCTGGCATGGCGCAGGGAACGCAACGAATTGATTGCCTCGGCCTTGTTTGGTTCGCAGTTGCTTGACGGCTCGCGTCTGCGGAACATGGCCGGCGTGCAGGGCGAATGGATCTACCGAGTCGATGGCTTTCGCCAATGGGGCAGTTTTGTCCAGTGGCTGGACGTGCGCTATCCACAGCAGTCCATCCGGAGTGTGCACCGCTCGATTGCCGGGGTTTCGTATTCGCAGGTTTTTCGCAATGGCGCTCTCGCCTACGGCAGCTTCTATGGCGGACGTGAGTCTCCGAAGGCTGCTGGGGCAGACGATCTTGGGCAGCATCTGGTTGGCTGGCAGTTGGGCGGGCAGTTCCCGCTGGCAAACCGCTTGGCTTTTTTTGCCGCGTTGAGTGCAGAAAGACGCCACTATGGGGCGAGCGATCCGTTCTTCGCGTTGCAGCGGCGCGACCAGCAAACGAGTGCATCTCTGGGCCTGTCTTGGGTGCCAAAGAAGGATTGGCGTATTACCCCGCAATGGATGCTGGTGAAAAACGATTCCAGCATTCCGGTCAACCAGTACGAGCGGCGGGTCTTTTCCCTTACGGTGCGGCGTGATTTCTGAGACAAGCCTGCATGCCAGCCAGACGGAGACATGTCATGAAACCCAAGCATTCCCTTGCGCAACTGTGTTTGGTACTGGTCGGTGTTGCGGGGTTTCCGTTGTCGGCGCTGGCCGCCGCTGGCCATGTGCAGTTTGCGACCGGAGACGTCCAGATGCGCCGCGGCATTGCGTTGGCGGCATTGGCACGCGGTGCGTCGCTGGAAACTGGCGACACCGTCTTGACCGGAACCACGGGCCGAGCACAGCTTCGGTTTACCGACGGCGGGCTCGTGTCTTTGTACCCCGATTCACAGTTCACCGTGACACGGTACGTGGACAGTGGCGACCCGGCGCAAGACAACTTTGCCGTCAGCCTGCTGCGGGGCGGCATGCGCGCAATCACCGGGTTGATTGGCAAGCGCAACCCGGCCAACTACAAACTCACGACGCCAACTGCAGTGGTTGGCATTCGAGGTTCCGCATACCGTGCCTTCTTCAATCCGCAAGGGCAGCTTGAGGTCGGCGGTGAGCAAGACGAAATCGAGGTATGCACGCAGGCCGGGTGCGTCGGTTTGAAGGTGGGCGAGTCGGTGTTGGTGCTGTCCAGCGACCGGCTCGCGGTCTACACCAATACGCTCGCTTTGCTTCCTCTTCCTGCGCCTATGTCGCCGTTTGCAGCCGGCGATCAGGTGCGGAGCGACGGCAGCAATGCGTCGCTGTTTCTGGCACCTGCGCCGGTGGCGCCCACGCAGCCTGGAACCGGTGGTTCAGCACCGGGTGGAACTACGCCAGGAGGTACGCAACCCGGTGGCACGACGCCAGGTGGAACACCACCGGGCGGAACGACGCCCGGAGGTACAACCCCGGGGGGTACGCAACCTGGAGGCACGCAACCGGGCGGAACGAGGCCGGGTGGTACCGCACCAGGGGGTGGGACGAGGCCACCTATCGTTCTTATTCCTCCGGTGAGGCTTCCTCCGCTACTTCCCATCCGGCCTCCGGTCCGGGTTGTACCTTGAGTCGCCGCAAGACCCTCAGAGTTGATAAAACGACTTGATGCGATCCCAGGCTTCGTGCGGATCGTCTGTCAGGTGAAACAGCGCCACGTCTTCTTCGGCGATAGTGCCAATTTCGACCAGCGCCTCGAAATTCACCAAGCGGGTCCAGAACTCGGTACCAAACAGCACGATAGGCACCGGTTTGGCCTTGCCGGTCTGGACCAAAGTCAACACTTCAAAAAGTTCGTCCAGCGTGCCAAAGCCGCCGGGGAATGCCACCAATGCCTTTGCGCGCATCATGAAATGCATCTTGCGCAGCGCAAAGTAATGGAATTTGTAGCTCAGCGTGGGCGTGATGAAGCGGTTGCTGCCTTGCTCGTGCGGCAAGGCAATGTTCAAGCCTACGGTGAGCGCGCCGGCTTCGTGCGCGCCGCGGTTGGCCGCTTCCATGATGCCGGGGCCGCCGCCTGTGCATACGTAGAGGCGATTGGCCAGCTCCTGCGCGTTGCTGTGTCGCGCCACGATGCCGGCAAATTCTCGCGCCAGCTCGTAATAGCGTGCGTTGCGTACCGCGCGTTCGGCCAGGGCAACGGCAGCAGCGTCGCCACTGGCTGAAGCCGCGGCAAGCAGTGCCTGCGCTTCGTCCGCCGCCACGAAACGTGCGCTGCCATAGACGACCACGGTGTTTTCAATGCCTTGCGCCGCCTGACCCAGGTCGGGCTTGAGCATCTCCAGTTGAAAACGGATGCCACGCGTTTCGCGGCGCAGCAGGAATTCGGGATCGGTGAACGCCAATCGGTCAGAAAACGGCTGCAGCGCCTCGGTGTCGCTCGGGTCAGGCTGCAGGTCGGCCAGGGCATCTGCGAGACGCCGCTCATTGAGTTCGGTAGTTGCTTGCATGGAGATCGGCGCCGCAATCCGCGGCAGCCATTATTTGAAGAAAATCGGGGTTTGCGCATATTTGGAAAGCGCTTCCAGCTATTAAAATTATAGTAATTTTGTCTTTCAGTGAAGCGCTGCATCATGCCGCTGAGACGCCGATCGGTGCAATTGTCTCAAAATGCCACGATGACCTGCAAAGTTGAACCCGATTGGGACCCTCGTGCCGCTGAGGTACAGAGCGCTCCCCAAACCGCAACAGACGCGCTGCGTGAGCGCTGTCCGGTGGCCTATAGCAATCTTCTGCACTGGTCACTGTTTCGCAACGCCGACGTGCTGCAGGTGTTGACCGACACCACGACGTTCAGCAGCGTCGTCTCGCAGCATGTTGCTGTACCCAATGGCATGGATCCGCCCCAGCACACAGCGTACCGCCGCGCCATCGAGCCGTATTTTTCACCTGAACTTGTGGCAGCGTTCGAGCCCCGCTGCCGAGCCCTTGCGCGCAGCCTGGCGGAAGCCTTGGAACCAGGTGTCAACTTCGAATGCATGGCGGATCTCGCACTGCCGTTTGCGGTGCAAGTGCAATGCGCGTTCCTGGGCTGGACTGAGGAGGACTACGCCGGGCTGACCGAATGGACGCATGCCAACCACGCCGCCACGCTGGCGCAAGAGCGCACGCTGCTGGCCGAGTTGGCAGGCCAGTTTCAGTCCCTCGTGGCGCACCAACTGGAGCGGCGCCGCGCGCTCGGAGCAGCCGCAACCGACATCACGGCCTCGTTGATGCGCGAGCAGGTCAATGGCGTGCCGCTGACCGATGTTGAAATCGCCAGCATTTTGCGCAACTGGACGGTGGGCGAGATTGGCTCGATTGCCGCTTCGGTAGGAATATTGTGTGACTGGCTGGCGCGTGCTCCGCAAGTGCAGGCCCAGTTGCGTGCAAAGCCCGAAGGAATTGCGCAAGCGGTGGAGGAAATACTCCGCTTGCACGGTCCCCTGGCGACCAATCGGCGGGTGACCACTTGTCCGGTGAAAATCGGCGAGCGCCATCTACCGGCCGGTGCGCGCGTCACGCTGCACTGGACGTCAGCCAACCGCGATCCCGACGCGTTTGAAAACGCGCTGGACTTCCAGCCGCAGCGCTCACAGGCCGCCAACTTGCTGTGGGGGGCAGGCATCCACGTCTGCCCTGGTGCGCCCCTGGCGCAGATGGAGCTGCGCGTGCTGCTGGAAGAGTTGCTCGCACTTGGAGCCGACCTTGCTCCCGATCCTGCGCAAGCGCCCGAACCCGCCATGCATCCCGCCAGTGGCTGGTCGTGCGTACCGCTGCGGCTCACGCAGCGCGCCTGAACGCCGAGGCGATACCCAATGAGTCGCCACGATGACGCGCGCCGTGCGGCGCGTGGGGGCTTGTTCAGCATTGCCTCAGCCTAGCCGCGCAATGCCACCGCCACCGTTTGCAGGCCCAACCAGCTCAGCAGCAGCGATCCGCCGAGGTGCAACAGCACACTCGTGAACGCAAGCCCCATGCGCTGCTGTTGCATCAGCTCGACGATTTCCACTGAAAAACTTGAGAACGTCGTGAGCGCACCCAGAAAACCGGTAATGAGCGCCAGGCGCCATGCAGGGTCCAGTTGCGGCATGACCTGAAACACCCCCACGGCGAGTCCGATGAGGTAACCACCAATCAGGTTGGCCGCCAGCGTACCCCAGGGCAGCACCGCGCCCGTGCTCAGCCACAGCCCCAAACGCCAACGGGCCAAGGCCCCCAGGCTGGCACCGGCACAGATCGAGAAGACGTTCAGCATGGGGCGCGATGGTAACGCGCATGAAGCCTCGTGGGCGTCCGATCTCGCACAGCGGAACATCTAACGGCAGAGCGCCAGTCGTCTGCCGCATGGGCAGCAAGCGTGAACTGCTATTGGTTGAGAAGCGCGCTGCGCTGCTGGCTCACCAGTTGCGCAATACCGGCCTGCGCCAGATCGAGCAGCGCATTCATCTCGCTGCGGCTGAACGCCGCGCCTTCCGCCGTGCCTTGGACTTCGACGAAATCGCCATCGCCGGTCATCACCACATTCATGTCGGTGTCGCAGGCGGAGTCTTCTAGATAGTCCAGATCCAGCAGTGGCGTGCCCTGCACCACACCGACCGAGACCGCGGCGACGGCGTCGCGGATGGGGGAGCGTGTCAACACGCCGCGTGCCATGAGCGAAGCAACGGCGTCTTGCGCGGCCACCCAGGCGCCCGTGATGGCGGCAGTGCGCGTGCCGCCGTCGGCCTGGAGCACGTCGCAGTCAAGCAATATGCTGCGCTCACCCAGCAGTTCCAGGTCGAATACAGCGCGAAGCGACCGGCCAATGAGGCGCTGGATTTCCTGCGTGCGCCCGCTTTGCTTGCCCCGAGCCGCCTCGCGGTCGCTGCGCCGATGCGTGGCACGTGGCAACATGCCGTATTCAGCGGTCACCCAGCCTTTGCCACTGCCGCGCTGGTGTGGAGGCACCTTTTCCTCGACGCTCGCGGTGCACAACACACGTGTGTTGCCAAACTCGATCAGCACCGCACCCTCGGCGTGCATGGTGAAGTTGCGGGTGATGTGTACCGAACGCAGAGCATGGCTGGCGCGGTCGCCAGCACGGTGTGTGGAAGTCATGTGTTGTCCTACAAATGGGTTGCAGGCTCTCAAATGGCCAGCAACGCAGGTCGGCGCGGAAATTCAGCGCTTGCGCTCCGCCGATCGCCGAATGGCCTCGTTGATCTCGGCAATCGAACGTTCGATGGCAGCGTCGTCTAGGTCGTCCACCAGGCCATCGAGTGGTCCAGCCTGGATGGTCGAAGCAAAAACGTCGTCGCTGATGCTGTCGGTCGATACGCCCTGCGTCGATTCAAAAGCATCCGGTGTTTCCCACTCCATGGCCAGCACGGTCACGTTGTCGCTGCCATCACCCGCTTTGCGCAACGCCGACTCAACCAGTTCCGGCACTGCCTGGGAGACCACATTACGACCAAGCTCGCCAGCAATTTCCTCATCGCTCAGCGTGCCCCAAAGTCCGTCTGAACACAGCAGCAAGCGGTCACCCTGCTCCAGAGGAATCGGGCCGGTGGTGTCGTAAATCGGCTTGGTGGGCGAGCCCAGGCACGTGAAAAGCACGTTGCGGTTGATGCGCTCTGACCCGGCGGGCATGTTGCGCAACTCCAGATAGGAATGGTCCCGCGTGCGAGTGAGCAACTCGCCGCCGCGCACCATGTACAGGCGTGAATCACCGCAGTGCACCCAATGCACGCAGCCGCCCTGCACCACCGCAACCACCAACGTAGTGCGAGGGGAATCCATCATGCCTTTGTCACTGGCGTAGCGCATTATTTGGTGATGTGCAGCAAGCAAGGCATTCGACAGGAATTCCGGCACATCAGGCAACTGAGGCTTGGCCTGCCGCTGAAACAGCGCAGCCACCGTCTGCAAGGCAATTTGCGCCGCCACTTCGCCTTCAGGATGCCCGCCCATTCCGTCTGCCAATACAAACAGGCCCGATTCGCGCGTGTAGCAATAGCCCATGCGGTCTTCGTTTCGCTCGCGCCCGCCACGTCGGCTGATCTGAAAAATTGAAAATTTCATTTGGGCTTGGCTCCCACTGCCGACGGTGCGTCACCGAGTTTGGTCACACTCTTTCGCGTTTCTGCCACCAGCGTATCGAGTTGCATCCGCATTTTTTCTGTCACTGTAAGCTTGGTGTAGCGCCGTTCGCCCTCGCGCGAGAGCTCTTTTTGCAAAGCAAACACCGATTGCGGGCGCGACAGCGGGTCAAGCGCCATGCACCATTCCACCACTTCGATCAGGTTGTCGGAATACACGCCACGCAGCTTGGCCAACGCCAGCGATAGGCGGTCCTTGTCTTGCCGCTGCGGCGCCTCGTTGGGCGGAAAACCCTGCATGCAGGCGTAAATACAGGCACCAATCGCGTAGATGTCGGTCCACGGCCCCATGGCCGAGTCACGGCGGTACATCTCGGGCGCGGCAAAACCGGGCGTGTACATGGGGCGAATGAAATTGCCCTCTTTGGAAAGCACCTCGCGCGCCGCGCCAAAGTCGATCATCACCGCCTTGTTGTCGTCGGTGATGAAAATGTTGGCGGGCTTGATGTCCAAATGCAGCATCTTGTGCTGGTGCACGATGCGCATGCCGCGCAGCACCTCGTCGAACAAACTGCGGATGGTGGACTCGCGGAACACCTTTTGCTGCTTCAAGTCGCGTGCGGTGATGATGAAATCCTGCAGGGTGGCGCCCTCCAGGTAGTTCATCACCATGTACACGGTTTCGTTCTCACGGAAGAAGTTGAGCACGCTCACGACAGAAGCGTGCGAGATCTGCGCCAGCGCGCGGCCTTCTTCAAAAAAACTCTTCAACCCCAGGCGATAAAGCGAGAGCTTTTCGGGTTGCACCTTGGGCAGGAGTTCGCCAGGTGTGCGCGTAGCGAGCGACGAAGGCAGGTATTCCTTGATGGCGACCTGCTGACCTTCCGGGTCCATGCACAGATAGACCACACCGAAACCGCCCGATGACACCCGTCGAATCACCCGATAGCCGCCAATGACGGTGTCGGGCGGCAAAGGTGCCGGTTTGATTTTGGACATATTCTTCGCGTGTGATTTGAGGGCGGACGATAAGCCGGATAATGACCGGTTCGCTAGCTATCAAGAAAAGTCCCATGGCAGTTTACAGCATGACCGGCTACGCCAGCGCCCAAACCGGCGCCTCTGCGGCTTCCGCAGAAAGCGAGTCGCGCACGGGACCTCAGCGCCGTCTGGGCATGGAGATGCGCTCGGTCAATAGCCGTTTCTTGGATTTGTCGTTCCGGCTTCCCGACGAGCTGCGCAGTTTTGAGCCCTTGCTGCGTTCTCTTGTGACCGCAAAAGTCAAGCGCGGCAAGATTGAAGTGCGCGCTGCCATCGAAGGCCCGGACGGCAACGCCTTGCCAGATCCGCCACCGCGCATGCTGCAGCGCCTCTCCTCACTGCAGGATTCGGTGCAGTCCTGGCTTCCAGATGCTGCGCCGCTTTCCGTCGCCGAAGTGCTACGTCTTTGCGGCGCTGCAGCGCCCGCTGCAGATACCCCTGCCGATGCGCTTGCTTCGCTGGCGGAAACTGTGCTCACGGCCTTGCTGGCAGCTCGCGCTCAGGAAGGTAGCCGGCTTGTAGCGATGCTGCGGGGTCACCTGAGACTGCTACGTGGACTGACCGAGCAGGCCAGCCCTCTGGTGCCGCAACTGGTGGAGCAACAACGACAGCGCTTCATGGAGCGCTGGCGCGAAGCAATGGGATTGGCTGAAGGCAGCGCCACGCCTGAGGCTGCGCAAGATCGGGCACTTTCCGAAGCCACTGCATTTGCCATTCGCATTGACGTCGCCGAAGAAGTCACGCGACTTGAGTCGCACGTCACAGAAATTGAGCGTTTGCTGTCCAAGGGCGGCGAGGTCGGCAAACGGCTTGACTTCCTGATACAGGAGCTGCACCGCGAAGCGAACACACTGGGCTCGAAATCGTCGGCCCTAGAGCTCACGCGCATCAGTGTGGACATGAAAGTTCTCATTGAACAGATGCGCGAGCAAGTTCAGAACTTAGAATAGCGACCCTTTCCCCCGGTACCCGTCCATCATGACTGCCACCACGGAATACCCCGGCAATCTTTTCGTTGTCGCCGCGCCAAGCGGCACTGGCAAATCCAGCTTGGTCAAGGCCCTGCTGGAGCTTGACTCGCACGTCCACCCCTCCATTTCGCACACCACGCGTGCACCGCGCGGACAGGAAAAGCATGGCCGCGAGTACCTGTTTGCCTCCGAAACCGAATTCGACGCCATGGTCGCCAGCAACGCCTTCGTGGAGTGGGCGCTGGTGCATGGCAATCGCTACGGCACCTCGAAAAAGGCCATTGAAGAGCGGATCGCGCAAGGCCAGGATGTCATTCTGGAGATTGACTTTCAGGGCGCCATGCAAATCAAGCAGGCGTTTGCCAATGCAGTGCTCATCTTCATCCTTCCCCCAAGCTGGGCCGAATTGCGCTCACGCCTGGAACGGCGTGGCGAAGATTCCCCCGAGGTGATAGAGCGCCGGATAGCAAACGCCACACTGGAGATGGCGCAGGTTAAGAAGTTCGACTTCGTTATAATCAATGAATTGTTTGAGCGGGCGCTCTTTGATCTCAAAGCCATCGCCCATGCCCAGCGACTCAAATACGCAGCGCAACGCCGCGCTCGCGCAGAAACGTTCGAATCGCTGAACGTTGCTTGAACCACCCGGAGAATTCATGGCCCGCATCACTGTCGAAGACTGCCTCGTGCAGATTCCAAACCGCTTCCAACTCGTGCTTGCTGCAACCTATCGTGCACGCATGCTCAGCCAGGGCCATACACCCCGCATCGAGAGCCGCAACAAGCCAGGCGTGACGGCATTGCGCGAAATTGCCGCTGGCAAGGTGGGAATCGAAATGCTGAAGAAAGTCCCAGGCTGAACGACACACCAAATTTGTCTGTCAAAAGGCACCGCATCGCGGTGCCTTTTTTCATTAGGCTGCCTGTATCACGATGGCACGCTACATTTAAGGTATGAACGCGGAGTTGAATAATGTCCCTGCCAGCGAGGGACAAGTGCCAGAGCGCACGCAGGAAATAAGCAATGTCGCAGCCGCTGCCAACGCGGCAGCGGCAAGCTTTGCCGCGTTGACGGACAGTCTTGACTATCTTGAGCCGGCGCAAATTGAACTTGTGCGACAGGCCTACCGGTTCGCCGATGCTGCCCATCTGGGCCAGCTGCGCAACAGTGGCGAACCGTACATCACGCACCCCATTGCCGTAGCGGCGCAGTGCGCCGAGTGGAAGCTCGATGCGCAGGCGCTCATGGCAGCTCTTCTGCACGACGCCATGGAAGACTGCGGCGTCACCAAGGGTGACTTGGTGGAGCGTTTTGGCGTCAGTGTGGCTGAGCTCGTGGATGGCTTGACCAAACTCGACAAGCTGGAATTCGACACACGGGAAGAAAACCAGGCGGAGTCTTTCCGAAAAATGCTGCTGGCGATGGCGCGCGATGTGCGCGTCATTCTCATCAAGCTGGCAGACCGCACCCACAATATGCGCACGCTGGCGGATATGCCACGCAGCAAATGGGGAAGGATTTCATCGGAGACGCTGGAGATCTACGCTCCGATTGCCCACCGGCTGGGCCTGAACCAGACGTATCGCGAGTTGCAGGACTTGTCCTTTCGCTACCTGCATCCATGGCGCTACGTCACGCTGGCCAAAGCCTTGGCAAAGGCGCGCGGGCGTCGTCGCGATCTCGTGCAAAAAGTACAAGCCGACGTCGATGCTGCTTTCGCACGCGTGGGACTTCCGGCCCGCCTGGCTGGAAGGGAGAAAACGCTTTACGCGGTCTACCAAAAGATGGAGCAAAAGCACTTGAGCTTTGCCCAGGTAACCGACTTGTACGGCTTTCGGGTAGTGGTCGGAACCGTGAACGAGTGCTACACCGCGCTGGGGGTTTTGCACCAGATGTACAAGCCGGTACCCGGGAAATTCAAGGACCATATCGCGATCGCGAAGATCAACGGCTATCAGTCCTTGCACACGACGCTGGTTGGGCCCTCCGGCATCAACATCGAATTCCAGATGCGCACCGAGGAAATGCATCTGGTCGCGGAAGCGGGCGTTGCTGCGCACTGGCTCTACAAAGAACAGGACGCAGACGGCGCAGCGGCCGAGCGCCTTGGCACCAAGTGGCTGCAATCGCTCCTGGACATCCAGAATGAAACCCGCGATGCGGCCGAGTTCTGGGACCATGTGAAGGTAGACCTGTTCCCCGACGCGGTCTATGTGTTCACGCCCAAAAGCCAGATCCTGGCCTTGCCGCGAGGCGCAACAGTGGTGGACTTCGCCTATGCCATTCACAGCGATGTAGGCAACCACACGGCGGCCGCCAAGATCAACAACGAGCAGGTGCCGTTGCGCACAGAAATCCACAACGGCGATATCGTGGAAATTATCACGACGCCCACCACAACACCCAATCCGGCGTGGCTGGGTTTTGTGCGCACGGGGCGGGCGCGCTCCAAGATTCGCAGCCACTTAAAGTCGCTTGCGCAGGCAGATTCCGAAGCGCTCGGAGAGAAGCTCCTGACTCAGGCAGTGCGTGCGGAGGGGCTGGAGCGACTTCCGGCTAAAACCGAGGACATGCAGCCGCTGTGGGACAAGTTGTTGCGTTTCACCGGGAGCCGCTCGCGCAGCGAACTCATGACCGACATTGGTCTGGGCAAGCGCATCGCCACAATAGTGGCCAAACGGCTTTTGGGACTGATGGCGGAGCATGGCTTTCGCCCCGACGCCTTGCTGCTGACGCGCGAGCGGTACTCCTCACACGAAAGCATCTCACAAGGAGGTGTATCGCTCGATGGCAGCGAGAACGCCTCGGTGAAGTATGCGCCTTGCTGCCGCCCGGTTCCCGGTGACGAGATCGTGGGCTATTTGGGCCGCGGTGAGGGCCTTGTAGTGCACGTCGCGTCGTGCTCCGTCGCGCGGCGCTTGCAGGCAAAAGACAGCGAACGCTTCATTTCGGTCGACTGGAGCGAAGAGCCCACGCGGATGTTCGAAACTGGCGTCGTGGTGACAGTCAACAATGGCAAAGGTGTCTTGGCACGCATCGCCGCCGACTTGGCGAGTGTCGAAGCCGACATTACCCACATTGATATGGACGATGAGGTCGCGCTTGACACGGTAAATCTGCGCCTTGTGATTGGCGTGCGCGATACCAGCCATTTGGAGGCCGCGTTGCGCGGCTTGCGGCGCTCTCCCTCTGTGTTGCGCGCTGTGCGTGCGGCGCCTGCGGCCTGAAGGCACGTTCTGGTGAGCGCGCTTTATTCCTCTGCGTCCGGGTAGGTCACTGTGAGAATTTCCAGATGGCGTGTACCCGAGGGCGTTGCAAGCTGCACCTCATCGCCCACCCGCGCCTTTAGAAGCGCCTGCGCCACAGGCGATATCCAGCTGATCTCACCATCTCGCGTATCGGCTTCGTCGACACCCTTGATGGTCACCATGGCCTCCACACCCTGATCGTCCACGTAGCGCACTGAAGCACCAAAGAATATTTGGTCATTTCCCGCATGAATTGCAGGATTCACGATTTCCGCCACCTCCATGCGCGTGGTGAGAAACCGGATTCGACGGTCAATCTCGCGCAAGCGCTTCTTGCCATAAAGGTAGTCCCCGTTCTCGGAGCGATCTCCATTTTTTGCCGCCCAGTGCACGGTCTCGACCATCTTCGGCCGTTCAAAGTCGATCAGTTGCAGCAACTCATCGCGCAAGCGGCCGTAGCCTGACGGAGTTATGTAATTGCGCGCCTCTCCCAGCGAGGTCGCTGGCGGCAATGAGTCGATGGGCTCGTCATCGCTTTCACGGGTGAATGCTTTGCTCATGAAGCCTCCTTGCGGTATGCGGAGAAGATGCGCCCCGCAACAAAGGAAAAAGCCCTGAGTCCTTTCGAACTCAGGGCTTACCTGTTGGTGCGGCTGGCAGGAATTGAACCCACGACCCCTTGGTTCGTAGCCAAGTACTCTATCCAACTGAGCTACAGC